>JAKAEG010000202.1 GCA_021819985.1 Nitrospirota bacterium
GAAAAATATCCCGGTCTTTTTCCGGGGATTTTTCTTTCTTGAAAATAGAATAGAAAGTATCCACAGATTAGAAGATAAAATTCGGGGCATAGAAGAGGAGGCCTTATGGATCTGAAAAAAAAGGGGCTTCAATTGCCGGAAAAGATAAGGTTTGACGAAGAAACCCTAACCGATATATATGGGAAACTGATTGCCGAGCCTCTTGAGAGGGGTTACGGCGTAACTCTCGGCAATTCTTTAAGGAGGGTGCTGCTGTCCTCGCTTGAGGGCGCGGCGGTCGTTGCCGCGAAGATCAGGGGCGCCGTCCATGAGTTCGCTCCGCTTGAAGGGGTCAAAGAGGATGTCATGAACATCATCCTCAATATGAAGAAACTCAGGTTCGTGATGCACGGCAATGGCACCAAATCGGCCACCATCAGTGTAAAGGGGGCGCGCGCCGTTACGGGCTCGGATATAAAGCCGGATGGCGACATAGACATACTTACTCCCGATCAGATCATTGCGACGCTCGATAAGGGCGCATCATTTGATGCGGAGATATTTGTCCGGAAGGGCAAGGGCTACGTCCCAGCGGAACTGAACAAGGATGAGAATTTCTCGGTCGATACCATCCCGGTGGATTCCGTGTTCAGCCCTGTAAAGAAAGTGAATTTCTGGGTGGAAAAAGCCCGCGTGGGCAGATCCACCGATTACGACCGTCTTGTCCTTGAGTTATGGACTGACGGCAGCATAGATCCGGAGCAGGCTGTGACCCAGTCGGCAGCCATTATTATGGAGCACCTGAAGTTCTTCATGCTTACCAAAGAGGAAGAACGTGATGACGGTGAGCCGAAAAGCGTACTTTCTCCGTCCATTGGCGTAGAGGGTGACCTGGATCCTGTAATGAACGAAAACCTGACAAAGGGTGTCGATGAGCTTGAGTTAAGCGTCAGGGCACAGAACTGCCTAAAGAACGCCAACATAAAAACGATAGCTGAACTCGTACAAAAAACGGAGCACGATATGCTTAAGACCAAGAACTTCGGCCGCAAGTCCCTTAGCGAAATAAAAGATCTGTTAACCAGCATGGGACTCAGGTTCGGAATGAGAATAGGTATGGAAGAGAAGATGGGGGGCGGCCATGCGGCATAAGAAGGCTGGAAGACATTTTGGGCGTACGGCAAACCAGAGAAAGGCCCTTATCCGTGGGCTGATCACGTCGCTGATAATTCATGAACGGATAGAGACCACGCTTGCCAGGGCGAAAGAGACAAGGGCAATCGCCGAAAGGCTCGTTACCCTTGGCGTTAAAGGCGACCTCAATTCAAGGAGGGTCGCCATCGCGGGGCTGGCCAGCAGGACGGCCGTTACGAAACTCTTTGGCGAGATCGCGCCGCGTTTTCAGGGCAGGAACGGCGGATACCTGAGAATAGTGCAGACCAGGCGCAGGATGGGCGACAGCGCTCCGATGGCGGTCATAGAGTTCGTGGATTACGAGAAGAAGACGACTCCGGCTAAAGAGGAAAAGGCTGAAAAACAGGAGAAATAATCATGCCTGACTGGCTTCTGATAGTAGGCGTGCTCGCGGTCTGGTTGGTCCTGCAGGTCGTTGTTTTCCCCTTAATGGGGGTCCCCACCTGAGGGACAGCCGCCAAGGGGACGTGCTCTCCTAAAAAAGGACGCAAATTGAAATAAATCCCACAGTAATCTCCGGCGAGGGGATCTGCGGGCCTTTAAAATAAATAAAGGCGGGGAAGCAAAAAACAAAAAAGCGAAAAAATCAAAAAAATCGCTCGATACGGCCATATCATATTTGTATTGACAAACAGGTCTTGTTTTGTGTAATTTCAAATGCAGTTTTTGGTTGTTGATCCGGGTCCAGCTTAGGTTTTTAATCTGATTTGATTTGAATTCAATAAGCAGATTTTCTTCACTTTTTAATCCGGGTGAAATAAGCCTTAAAAAATTTACAAAAAAATTCAGCGAGAGGATAGCTGTAAAAAACCTGCCGGCATTGAAATCCAAACTGCCTGCGCATTTCTAGGAGAAGACCAGCATGATGCAAGACATTTCCATTTCCGAACTCAAGGAAAGAACGATTGAGGAGTTGACCAAACTAGCCAGAGAGCTGAAAGTTGACGGCGCCAGCGGGCTGAGAAAACAGGACCTGATTTTCGCCATTCTGCAGGCCCACGCCCAAAAAACAGGCAATGTTTTTGGCGAAGGCGTACTGGAGATACTCCCCGACGGGTTCGGATTTCTAAGGTCGCCGGACTACAGTTACCTGCCGGGCCCCGACGATATATACGTTTCTCCCTCCCAGATTAGGAGGTTCAATCTGAGGACGGGGGACCTCGTTTCCGGCCATATCAGACCGCCAAAAGAAGCCGAGCGGTATTTTGCTCTTCTGAAAGTGGAGGCCGTAAACCATGAGTCTCCGGAGGATTCGGTCAGCAGGGCGCTTTTCGATAACCTTGTCCCGTATTATCCAACCGAACGCATAAAACTTGAATACGATGCCCCGGATTATTCGACGAGGGTCATGGAACTCATTACCCCCATCGGCAAAGGACAGCGGGGAATGATAGTGGCCGCGCCCAGGACCGGAAAGACGATGCTCCTTCAGTCCATCGCCAGGGCGGTCAAGAAGAACGGGCGTGAGATTCATCTCATCGTGCTTCTCATAGATGAAAGGCCGGAAGAGGTGACCGACTGGAAACGCCAGGTGCCCAGCGCGGAGATCATCAGCTCCACCTTTGACGAGCCGCCGCAGAGGCATGTGCAGGTTTCGGAAATGGTTATCGAGCGCGCCAAGAGGCTCGTCGAGACAGGCCGGGATGTTGTAATCCTGCTGGACAGCATAACCAGGCTCGCCAGGGCGTATAACGCGATAATCCCCACAAGCGGCAAGGTACTGTCGGGCGGTCTCGATTCAAACGCCCTCCAGAAGCCTAAACGCTTCTTCGGCACCGCCAGGAATATAGAGAACGGAGGCAGCCTTACCATACTGGGCACAGCCCTCGTGGATACCGGCAGCCGCATGGACGACGTTATCTTCGAAGAATTCAAGGGAACAGGCAATATGGAGCTTCACCTTGAAAGGAAGCTCGTGGACAAACGCATATTCCCAAGCATTGACATAAACTCCTCGGGGACAAGAAAAGAGGAACTCCTCGTGGACAAAGACACGCTGCGGAAGATGTGGATCCTGCGTAAAGTGCTCTCCCCCCTTGGGCCCGTTGAAAGCATGGAGTTCCTGCTTGACAAGCTGCGCGGCACGAAGGGCAACAAGGAGTTCCTTGAGAGGATGAACCAGTAGAAAGTACTGGCATCCTGCCCGGATATTTCACTGAAAACTTCGGGGATACAAAAAAATGAAACTTGAGGACGACCATCGCTGTTTTGCCTGCGGGTCTGAAAATCCCAGGGGGCTTTATTTAAAATTCCAGGCCGGCGGACGCGGCGTAATGGCTTTTTTCACTCCGGAAAAAGAGTTCCAGGGCTACAAGGACATCGTCCACGGTGGCATAATAACCACCCTCATGGATGAGGCCATGGCTCATGCAGCCATAAAGGCGGGTTTCATGCCCGTAACCGCGGAGATATCGATAAGGTTCAGAAACGCGCTTCATGTGGGGCAGCGAGTCCAGGTGGAAGGCTGGATGGAAGGCGCTCCATCGCACCGCCTCATCGGGGCCTCCTCCGAACTCAAGACCTGGCCCGAAGGCGCCCTCATCGCTACCGCGAAAGCAAAACTCCTTCTGCCGGAATAGTTTTCTAGTGACCTGTTTCGAAACATTTGTCAAGGCAACTTTTGTGCTAAAATTAAAAAGCAAAAAATAAAAAAATAAAAAAACATGAAAAGTAAAAAGACCACAAAACGCCCCGAGGGGCCAACGCAGCGTAAAGCGGCGCAAATGAAGTACGGAGAAAAAGCGGTCAAATCTGCCGCTCTTGAGCTGTGGGACAATCCGTCGCCGGAAAGGGATTACGAGATAAACATAGAATTTCCGGAGTTCACATGCCTGTGCCCCCGCTCCGGGTATCCGGATTTTGCCGTGATACGCATCCGCTATGTGCCGGGCAAAAAAATAGTGGAGCTGAAGGCGCTCAAGCTCTGGCTGAACTCATTCAGGAACGAATATGTCTCCCACGAGAAAGTCGCAAACATTATTTATGATGAGCTGGACGGGGCGCTTGCGCCGCGCTATCTGGAGGTCCTTGGCGATTTCAACCCCAGGGGCAATGTTAAAACGGTCATCAGAGTGGCCACCCCGTTAAGAGAGCAGCCGTAAAAAAAATTACCCGCAGCGTGTTCCAGGGTGGCTGAACGCCTTAAAAGATAAAAGCGCATTTTCCGGACCATTCCGGCCATTGATTCCGATTCATTCCGGCCACCCATTCCGGAGCAATCTGGCCACCACGGCAGAAGGAAACTTCGACTTCTCCCCCAAACATGCACTGCAATGCTTTCCTTGACTCCACACCGCTGCATTTTTATCTAGAGGGTAAGATTTCTTCCTGTACACCTCACCGGCGCGTTTTGCCATAGAGCAAGGACTTCATTTGGAAACAAACGCCTTTCCAAATTAGGCTTCGGTTGGAAATACCCCTCAAGTTTAGTATGCCGACACCGTGAAGCGGATACTAAAGTACGGGATGTAATCTATCTGTAGTTTTTGTTTGGCAAAATGAAGAGTATTATCAGAATAAAACACAAAACGTGGCCCATTTTAGAATTTTTGAGACACGCATGGGGCCTGCCCGACGTCCGAGACAAAAGCGGCCCCAAATTTTCGGTACCAAATTTTCTCATCTAAAGTATATGCGCCGGATCAAACTTTTGGCCTCCGCGCCTAAAAATTAAACTTTTCAAAAAAAACTTCCGATTTCCTAATATAGGATCACAAACGCTATGTGATATACGCGATCAAATGAAAGAGGGTTGCCGTGGCTGACAATAACGCAAAGAAAAGAAGAGTGATCCTGGCCGGTGGCGACTCGAAGATCCTACTGGGCAGCGAAGATCTGAAGATGGTCCGTGGCATAACACGGAGGGATTTCATCAAATATTCCGCTGTAACAGCGGCCGGAATTTACCTGAGCACGGCGTTTGCCGGATGCGGCGGAAGCGGCGGCCAAGCCGTCGTGGAATACCCGATTAGCTCCAATGTATTTAAAACTACGGACCGCTTGCTGTCCTTTACGATCCCGGCTCAACCTGACGGCCCCAACTCCGGCACGGGGCTATATCCCACCGAGCTGCCGCTGATTTCGCAGTACGCCAAATACGGATACGGCAAATATACCTCGGGCGGCGAGCTTGCGATAGCGCAGCGGACGGATATCATGCCGGCCGGATATATCAATCCGTCGCCGGTGAGGCTTAAGCAATTCGCCAATTTCTTTGCCATTTCCGACCTCCATATCACCGACAAGGAAGCCCCGAACCAGCTTATTTATCTCCAACAGGAAGATCCCGTGTATGGATCTCCCGGTTTGTCGCTTTACTCGCCGGTCATGTTGTATACCACGCATTTATTGGACGCCGTGATACAGACAGCAAACGCCCTCCATAAAAAGACGCCGTTTGATTTCGGCATTTCCCTGGGCGACGCATGTGACAGCACCCGGTATAACGAGCTTAGGTGGTATATCGATGTCATCGACGGCAAGGTCATAACCCCGAGTTCAGGCGCGCATCTCGGGGCTTTCTCCATCGACTATCAAACGCCATTCAAGGCCGCCGGGCTCGACAAGTCGATCCCCTGGTATCAGGTCATCGGCAACCACGATCATTTCTATATAGGCTCCGTGCCGGTGGACGCCGACCCTTCGCTCAACCTCAGGCAGTCGTATTTGAGCGGCAATGTATGGGCCGTAGGGGATCTAGTCGCGCCAAACTCTCTGGCGACGTTCCCGTGCATATTCGATACGACAGCCAGCCTGAAGCAAGCTTCATTTTACATGGGCGTTTTGGACG
>JAKAEG010000203.1 GCA_021819985.1 Nitrospirota bacterium
CGACACCGGTTGCTGACAAAAAAGAGACGTCCCGCCGGTCGGCGAAAAAAAAGACCGTTAATTTCCCTGCAGTATCCCTCTAATTCCGGTCTCGGCGATTCGAGGCATTTTACTATTTTGAATGGAGGTGTTGATATGAAAACAGCGGTGAAGGAATCGGAAATAAAGGAACGGCTACAGAAAGCGAAAATGAAGGCGGTGCAAGTGCCCAAGCCGGGCGCGGACTTCGAGATCGTGGAGCGCGAAATTCCACAGCCCGGACCGGGACAGGTGAGAATCCGCGTTCAAGCCTGTGGAATATGTCACAGCGATGCGATAGTCAAAGACGGCCTGTTCCCGGGTATTTCGTACCCGCGCGTCCCGGGACACGAGGTGGCCGGACTGATCGATGAGATTGGGGCCGGTGTGCAGGGCTGGACGAAAGGGGAACGCGTCGGCGTGGGCTGGCACGGCGGGCACGACGGCACGTGTCCGGCCTGCAGGCGGGGAGATTTCGTGAACTGCTCGAATAAGAAGATTTGCGGCATCAGCTATGACGGCGGCTATCAGGAGTACATGATCGCACCAGTGGAAGCGCTGGCGCATATCCCGGAATCGCTCGACGCAGCCGATGTCGCGGTCCTGATGGACGCCGGGATCACCACATTCAACGCCCTTCGCCGTAATGGTGCGCTCCCGGGCGATCTTGTCGCTGTGCAGGGAATCGGCGGGCTTGGTCACATGGGGATCCAATTCGCAAAGAAGTTCGGCTATCGCGTCGCGGCGATAGGGCGCGGACCGGAAAATACAGCGCTCGCTAAAAAGCTTGGTGCTGATATCTATATCGACAGCGCCGCGAATGACGCGGCGGCCGAACTGCAGAAACTGGGCGGCGCACGTGTGATCCTGGCCACCGCGCCAAGCGGAAAAGCTATGTCCGATCTGATAGGCGGCTTGGGCGTAAATGGCACACTACTGGTTGTGGGGGCCCCGCTCGATCCGATCGAAGTGCAATCCATACAGTTGATTTTCGGCAATAGGCGCATCCAGGGCTGGACTGGCGGAATTCCCACTGACTCTGAGGACACGCTTCGCTTCGCCGAAATGACAGGGGTGCGCCCCATGATCGAAAAGTACCCGCTCGAAAAAGCCGCCGAAGCATACACCCGCATGATGAGCGGGAAAGCCGAGTTCCGTGTCGTCTTGACCATGTGAGTTTCAGCTTGGCTCTGGGACAATCGAATCGATGAAGCTGTTGATCTGCGGGGCCACGGGCCGGACGGGAAGGGAATTAATAAAGCAGTCGCTTGAACGCGGCCATAGGCCTACGGCCTTCGTCCGCTCGCCCGAGAAGTTGAACATCCAGAATAAGAATTTGATCATCATCAAGGGTGACGTGCGTAACCCAATCCAGCTCGCCCAGGCGGCTTCGGGTACGGATGCCGTGCTCTCGGCCCTTGGCACTTCCGGCCTGCTGCCAACCACGCTCCTGGCCGATTTTACCGGGGCAATTTGCCAGGCGATGGAAAAAGACGGGGTTCGCCGGCTCGTTATCATTTCGGCGGCGCTTCTTTCCAAGGGAGGCGGACTGCCGGCAGATATTGCCCGCTATGTGTTTCGCTATGGCCTTGCCGATATGAGGCGGACGGAGGAAAAACTTGCAAGGTGCAATCTGGATTTTTTATGGACGATTGTGCGCCCGCCGCGGCTCACCAACGGGGAAATGACTCCCTATAGCGTCTTCGAGGGTGAAATTGCCTCCGCCGCAATCTCAATTTCGCGCAGGACGCTCGCCGCCTTTATGCTTGATGTCCTTGAGCGCGGCGAATATATACGAAAAGCAATCGGCGTTGCCGGTCAAAAGACGATCTGACAAGGGATACCCTCCTTTTCAAACATCTCCTTCAGCTCATCCGCCTTCTGATGGAAAAAACTGTCTTCCATGGCCCATTCGAGTCCGTATTTTTTATACGCCCAGTCCGCGTAGTGATAATTCAGCCGGTCAATTATTATCTGGTCAACTTTGCCCTTAAGCCCACTTATGAGCCCTTCGGCACCTGGAAGAATTGGCGCTATCATGGCAAGAGTCCTGATCCTTTCCGAATGGAGCTTTTCCAGCGCCTCAATCCTTTTGGTCGACGGCGGCGCGCCAGGTTCAAATATTTTTCTTATCTTCTCATCGGCGGTTGTTATCGTAAAACAAACCTCGGCATCGCTTGCCCTCTTTATGATCTCAAGGTCCCTCAGAACTAGAGGGGATTTGGTCTGGATTGTAAACGGCCAACTGGCCCCCACGAGAATCTCAAGACATCTCCTCGTGATCATGTACTTCTTTTCCAAGGGCTGATACGGATCGCATACGCCGCTTATCCAGATCCTGCCCACCTTCTTTTTCTTCACCTCGCGTTCCAGAAGCTCCGGGGCATTTATCTTGACATCGACAAATTTCCCCCATGGTTCCTTGTGGCCAGTAAAACGCTTCATGAACTTTGCGTAGCAATAAACGCAAGCATGCTGGCATCCGACATAGGGATTCAAGGCGTAGTCGTAGATCTGCGACTTGGACAGGATATTCTTTGCCCTTATTTCCCTGATGTTCATGGCTTTAACCTTATCATTAGGGTAGTAAATATTTTATACTATGTGGGCCATCGGGACTATATATAGGTCCTTCGTCCTGCTTGGCGTATGGAAGACGATTTACGACACAAGGCTTTAAGAGGCGGAAACTCTCAAACGAGCGCATAAACTTTTTCGGAAAAATTTATCTTGGAACAGAAAAATTATGGACCAAAAACATTTTGAAAATTTTGAGACCTTAATTAGTAAATGGAAAAATACTTATCAATGGTACACATGTACGTATCTCGCATTTAAAATCGAAGGTGAGACTCATCTGATATTTTGCAGGATGATTCTAGCTCCCTATAAATCGAATATTACTGATTCTTTTGAATTTGAAACGGAACACATTCTGGCTGGTTTCGCTCAAATAAAAATAGAAAAAGACACAATTTCTAGCATAATTAAAAATGCAAGTGACGGAAAAGTTACATTGCCAGACCACATATTCTTTTTATATTCTGACAAGCAAAATCAAAATCGATATTCATCGTATTATTCACCGTTACATCATCCGGCTTTGATGGAGGGGCCGAGACAGCCAAGCATAATTATTACTGGCGGCCAAAAATGGCAGTTAACCAATAAAATTGGCCGGGAACTCGATATGGAATTAAAAGCAGCAGATGTTCCTTTCCATGATCTTGAGGATCTTTTGATGCATTGTGGTCTTTCTGGTGAGCGTCAAATGGGAGATTTGGCAGCTTTGGAAATTATAGCAAGAGCGCCGACCTACATATCTAACACTTCAAAGATGTCTCGCAGTCAGGCAGTTGTCGAGTGTATTGCAGCGAAAGAACTGGATCTGAAATCCTTAAAAATCGGATACAAAATTTTCCATCAAGACCGTCAAAGTGAGCGTGGGTGTGAATATGGAGATAAATTAGAGTGGCAATCTGTAGATGATTCTAAAAACGGGATACTTAAAATAGAAACAGGCGATGCGCCTATTATTCAAACTTTTTTGAGTTATCAAAATATCTTACTTCATGAGATGTGGACAAAAGATGAAACGAAAATTTTAAATTCGCTTCTAGCCATACATGAAACCTTTGATGCAGATTCAGAAATATTAAGAAAAATATTATTTGAGTCTACAGACAAATATGCTTTTGAGGGAGCAGTTTCAATGCTTTTGAATTTATTGGGTTTCTCGGTTTCGAATTATGGGAGAATACCAAAAGTTCAAAAAGGTCCCGATATTATCGTTGTGACCCCTGCAGGGCATATAGGCGTAATAGAATGCACAATTGGAATCCTTAAGGAAGATCATAAACTTGCAAATCTAGTCCAGCGTTCCACAGTAATTAAAGAAAAACTTGATTTGTCTGGACATAGCTATGTAAAGATTCAACCAATTTTAATTACCAGATTAACACGAAATGAAGTCGCAGCAGAGTTGAAAAGTGCGGGTGAACATAATATTGCCGTCATATGTAAAGAAGATCTGGAAGAATTATTAAATCAAACCGGATTAATTCCAAATCCAGAAAAATGGTTAAATGATTCAAATAGGTTTATTCCTAATGTTGAAGGTAATCCGCTATTTCATGAAGGATTGCAATAAATGGGTAGATAAAATGAAGATTGAATTTATATATCCATCGCAGGGGAAATTGAAAGAAGTTTAAAAAAATTGTGAATAAATTCCAGCACGCTTTGGAAAAACGGATTCGATTTTAATCCTTCGCAATGAAAAAAACGCGGCTCTTGAAGCCAATTTCTTGACAGATTCTCATCTGCGACATATAGTATTTCGAAAATTGACAGGAGGGCGTAAGCATGGCCGACATAATCAACCAGATTAAAAAACAGAGCAAGCGAAGCATTGCTGAACTTCGGGAATTAAGCGGCAGGCTTTCCGAGCAACTTAAGCATGTTATAAGCCTCATCCCTGAAGATACGAGGCAAAAAAGCGTGGAGGACTTCCTCAACGGCATCAGGGAGAGTGTGCTTGGGAAAGGCCCCGGCCGTCCCAGGAGGAAAGCCAAAAGAGAAGCGGCTTCTACTCCTAAACGGGCAAGAAAGACAAAAGCAGGAAAAGGCGCGGGCCGGAGGGGCAGGAAAAAGAAAGAGACCGCGCCCGCGACCGAAGAATAAAAACAAGCTTAAAATAAAAAAGGCCGCGTTCGCAGGGTGCAGGCGTGATTATTCCGGCGATTTCGAACCTTTGTTCCAGGGCAGTCCAACCCCCTTTGTCATAGCGAAGCAGTCCATAGATCAAGCATTGATCCAGCGCAATGCCTCCTCCCGTTCACTTGAAGGGAAACTTCTTATCTCGCCGCTGATTGCCAACGCGGCGAGCTTCAAGCCCCATTCCACCCATTTGGGCCCGCCGATCACGCCCATTTTTTCAAAATCTTTTCTGTGCGCGATCCCGAAATGGGCGTCATCCCATAATGCCGCGGCATCCCAGCCATGGAATTCATCTCCCCTGTCCAGCAGAAGCCGCGCCTTGCCATGTTCGCCAATGATCGATTCCAGGCGGGGGATAAGTACATCCTTGTAATCCCGGTCCGTTAATTTCCCCTCGGCCTCAAGTATAAGAACGTTTCCCTTGCTTTCAGGCATCACCTTGATCATGGGACTCTCCTTTCCCGGCTGCACCATCCTGCCGGGTTTTTATTTTATTTAAATTATACATGGGGCAAGACTTTGAGACCGGTTGAAATCAACCGGCCGGACCGGGTTGCGGCTTCTATCAGAAGAGTCCTTGAAAGAACTCTCGGAGATGAAGTCGATCTCTCCCGTAAGTCCGCATCCAAGTCATGACGTGATCTTGTCCCTGCCATAATTATGTTGACGCTTGAGATTTCCGTATTCCATCCATGTAAGAATCACCACGATCACATCCAATATTGAAAGCAGGACAAGCCATGCCGAGTGATTATGGGCATATCTGTACATCTGGTAGATAATGAAGAGGATGAAAAAGACGATTGCGGCCGGATAGGACCAGAGTTTCCGCCTCCAGAGCGACAGGACCAGGGCTATTTTGATGATCCCATGGGAAAGCAGGTAAGCGGATGCGAACACCCTGGCGCTCACAGAGAAGTGCTGGGCCGACCTGATCAGGAAATTCGCCACCAAGTCAGTCGGGTCCTCGCTCAATTCGTGCCGGGTTATTGCCCAGACAAACCCCTTGAGCATTTGAGGGGAGAGCCAAAAGAGCGCCATTCCGCCGATCAGCTCAAGGATGCCGTCAACGAATTTAAGCAGTATGCCTATTTCAAAGCCCTTGTGGACCAGATTTCTTCTTTTTTCATCCATGGTTTGGTTATAGCAATTTTAACATTTGGGCAGGGCGCAGAAGCCCCTTTTTTAAGAAAAATCCCTTATAATA
>JAKAEG010000204.1 GCA_021819985.1 Nitrospirota bacterium
TCTCCACCCCTTGGGAAAGCCCGGTGGGCTCGCCTGTGGCATGCTTCAAAGCGGTCTCCAGGTTGTCGAAGGTGGGCAGGAGTTCCTTTATCAGGTCCTCTCCCGAGCGCCTGATTATCTCCTCCTTTTCCCGGGAGGCCATCCTCTTGTAGTTTTCAAATTCGGCATAGAACCTCAGGTATTTCGCCTTCTCTTCCTCTACCTGCTTTTCCAGGACCGAAATGACCTCTTCGGGGGGCCTTTCTTCCAAAAGGACTTCTTCCCGGACCTCGCTCTCCAGGGCCTTTTCAGGGTTGTTTGCGTTTTCGTCCACATGCGTTTTGTGATGATTTTTTTTCATTGTGAAAGAGCCTCCGTTATGAATCTGGCGGCGGTCTGGACCATGACTATCGCCCTGGAATAATCCATTCTCGTGGGCCCGATTACGCCAATGCTGCCAGCCACCTTGCCGTCTTGTTTATATGTGGACACGATCAGACTCAGGTCCTTCATCTCCTTGACAGGATTTTCCGATCCGATGAGCACCGACGGCCCCTCGATCCCGGCCCCCACCTGCTCCAGGAGTTTAAGCATGAAATGCTTGTCCTCTATGGCCCCGGCTATCTCTCTTATACGGCTTGAGAAATCCGGCAGGCCTATAAAGTCCGAGAAACCGCATACATAAATTTCGCCCGGAGGGAAACTAAGCGCCTCACGGCATATCTCTACGGCTTTGGTAATCAGGATATCACATAACGCCTTCTCCCTCGACATTTCCTTTACGAGCTTTAGACGTATCTCATCAACGGTATAACCCGAGAACTCCTGGTTCAGGTAATCCGATATCCTTCTTAATGTCCCCGGAGTCAGCTTCTGGCCGGCCCTTATTATCTTGTGTTTTATCGGGCCCTCGTCCGTCAGCAGCACAACGGCTATATAGTTTCCCCTGTAATTGAAAAGTTCTATACGGTTAAGGGTTGTCCTGCCCGATTTCATGGGGGCCGCCAGCCCAAGATATCTTGAATGCTCCGACAAGGTCCTGGCCGCACCTTCCAGAAGCCCGTTCAGATCCTCCCGCTTGGCCTCCAGCCGTGTTATGAAAGACTCGATAAAAGCGTCTTCCACCTCGCTGGATCTGGAAAGAAAATCCACATAAAAACGGTATCCCCTGTCCGTCGGTATCCTGCCTGCCGACGTGTGGGGCTGCGCAAGAAACCCGAACTCCTCGAGGTCCGCCATGATGTTTCTGATAGTGGCCGGAGACAGATTGAACGAATAGGTCTTCGTTATGAACCTGGAACCGACCGGCTCATTCGTATTTATAAAACTCTCCACGATCGCAAACAGCACCTTCTCAGTGCGCTCGTTAAGCATTTTAACGTTTACTCCCTTTTTTGGGTTAAGACCAAGTGCGCTTCCCTTTAGCACTCACGTAACGAGAGTGCTAAAATAATTTAGCAAGTTATGAAGCAGGGTGTCAAGTCCACTATTATAAAATAATGCGGCTTCGCTCCGGGTGGGGGTTTTGGGGGCGCAACGTCAAAATGGATTCCCGCTTACGGCATGCGGGAATGACCCCCGGCTAAGGACTTCGAGGGCAGGCTTAAAAGACTTAAGACGTCATGCCCGAGGATCTTAGTCGGGCATCCACTTTGAATTACTTATTTCTCCCGGACGGACAGTCAAAGTTGTGCCTTGGATGGATTCCCTTTTACGACACCCTGTGCCGCGATTTTTAAAAGCCTCTTGCAGCCGGAAGCAATTTTGAGACAGGTTCTACCCTACTTTTCGATCCTGGATTTAAGGCCCCAGCCCAGGCTGTCGGACATCAGCCTGTCATAGAATTTCCTTGTCATAAAAGAGTGGGAATGTATCTCGTCATCATAATATTTTGTCTTTATCTCGAAAGGGCGCCTTGTCTGCCGGGGGTCAAGCGACATGGAGCCGACGGCGAAGGTCCACCAATAACCGGGATAAGTGGCGATGGGGGTGGCATACAGGTCCACGACCGGGAAAAAATTCTTAAGTATCTCCTGAACCTTCACAACCGTGTCCCTGTGGTACATGAGGGACTCGGAGTGGGTGACAAAAAACCCGTTTTCCTTAAGGCAGTTCTTTACTGACGAAAAGAACTCTTTAGTATAGAGGCTGCGGGCAAAGCCTATGATGTCCGTGGAATCCACGATAATGGCGTCAATGCTTCCCTTTGGGGTTTTTTTTACGAATGCCGCCCCGTCCATGGGCCTTATCTCGACCCTGCGGTCGTCATTGCCGGAGGAGACTTCGGGAAAGAACTTTCTAGAGACCTCTATCACCTTCTCGTCTATTTCGATGAAATGGACCTTCTCGATGCTTTTGTGCTTGAGCGCCTCTCTTACCACGCCGCCGTCGCCGCCGCCGATCACGATGACCTGCCTGGGTTCGGGGTGGGCGTGCAGCACCACATGCGTGATCATCTCATGATAAAAAAACTCGTCCGCTTCGGTCATCTGGACAATGCCGTCCAGAAGGAGCATCCTGCCAAAATCGGGGTTCTCGATGACCATTATCTCCTGGAACCGGCTTTTTTCTTTATGGAGTATCTTTTCCACCTCATAGCCGCTTTGCACCGGAACAAAAGGCGCGTTCTCAAAAAATCTGATCATTTTAATTCCCCCCCGATCTAAATGAGCACGGTCTTAGGTATAGCGAAACCGTTGAATTCCGAGGCATATGAAGTGGTGTATGCTCCGCAGGTCAGGATGAGCACCATGCTGCCGATCCTGGGCTCGTAAAGGTCTACGTTGCGGTCGATGACGTCGAAGCTGTCGCAGCTTGGCCCCGCGATGGTCCAATTCATTTTCTTGCCGCCCGTGTCCTCTACTATGTAGCAGTATTTTATCCCGCCGATGCTTTCCATAAGCCCATTGAAAACACCAACATCTATGTGGAGCCAGTTCTCGTCGCCCCTTTTGGACTTCCCGATGACCTGGCACGCAAACACGCCGGCGTCGCCGACCACACCCCTGCCGGGCTCTATGAAAACTTCTATATCAGGCGGGAAAAGCTCGCCTATGAGCACGTCGATATTCTTTTCGATCTCCTCGATATCGACCACGTTTTTTGTGTACTTGACAGGGTATCCGCCGCCGATGTTCAGGACCCTCATCACAATGCCTTTTTGAGCGGCCATGTCCCAGAGGACCTTGGCCTTGTACAGGGCGTTGTCCCAGTTGTATATGTTTGTGCACTGCGAACCCACGTGGAAGGTTATGCCGACAGGGTCGAGCCCTTTTTGAGCGGCATAAGTTATCAGGGAGATTCCATCGTCGATCTCCACGCCGAATTTCTTGCTCAGGGGCCATTCGCTGCCTTCGTTCGGTACGGACAGCCTCAAGTACACCTTCGCGTCCGGCACAATGCCCGCGATCTTGTCCACCTCTTCCCTGGAATCGTACGCATAGTATTTTATGCCGTATTCCGCCGCCCGTTTGAGGAATTTGAATGTCTTTACCGGGTTGCTGGTGATTATCCGGTCCGCCGCCACGCCGGCCCTGGCCAGCGGTTCCAGCTCCCCATCGCTTGCGATCTCGAAATTGAGTCCCATGCCGTCCAAAAGCTCTATCACGCCCTGCCCGGCATTGGCCTTTACGGCATAAAAGACTTTAGAGTTCCTTATGTTCTTTCCGACTGCACTGGCTTTTTTCCTTAACCGTTCGCTGTCCATAAGCAGCGCCGGAAGCTCCACTTCGTTGGTGTCAAGGAAAGAAAGAAAATTAAGCAGGGATGTCTTTGATATCAACTCCCTGTGGAAAGGCTCTATCTTGAAGATCCTGGTCATTTAAAATGCACTCCTCAGATCAAATTAAATGAGTTTACACTAAGAACCTGTCTCAAACAGGTTCTGGCAAAAAAACATTCCCCGGGACCGTTTTCCCACGGATGGTATTATACCCCGCCCCTTACAAAATAATATATTTTGATCCGAAAATCGCCCCTCTTTGTTATTTGCTGCTTTCAGGGTCCTGCCGTTTCGGGCGCTTCTGGACGTCAAGGACCTTCTTTCTCAGCCTGATGGACCCAGGAGTTACCTCGACAAGCTCGTCTTCCTTTATGAACTCCATAGCCTGTTCAAGGGAAAGCACCCTCGGGGGCACCAGCCTCAGCGCCTCATCGGCGTTTGAGGCCCTCATATTGGTAAGTTTCTTCTCTTTCGTGACATTTACGTCTATATCGACTTCCCGCGAGTTCTCCCCGACTATCATGCCCTCATACACCTGCACTACGTCGGTTATGAAAAGCGTGCCCCGGGGCTGGAGATGAAAAAGCGCGTACGCGGTGGACGATCCCTTTCTGTCGGCCACGAGCGCTCCCGTCTGGCGCTTGGACATGGGGCCCTGCCAGGGCTCATATCCCATAAAAATATGGTTCAGAAGGCCGGTCCCTTTAGTATCTATCAGGAACTGGGAGCGGAACCCTATGAGTCCCCTTGACGGTATCTTGTATTCCAGGCGCACCCTGCCGTGGTTATTGTTTTGCATCTTGAGCATTTTCCCTTTTCTTATGCCCACCTGCTGGGTTATAACGCCGACATGCTCCTCCGGGATATCTATGACCAGGTGCTCCATCGGCTCTTTTAAAACGCCGTCTTCCTTTTTCGTGATTATCTCCGGCATCGAGACCGAAAGCTCATAGCCTTCCCGGCGCATCATCTCGATAAGAATTGCAAGCTGCAGCTCTCCCCGGCCCATGACGGTAAAGGAATCCGTATTGCTGAAATCCACCCGGATGCTCACATTGTAAAGGAGTTCCTTTTCAAGCCGCTCCCTTAAATGCCTGGAGGTGACGAACTTTCCCTCCTTGCCCGCAAACGGCGAGGAGTTTATGGAAAAGACCATGGAAATGGTGGGCTCGTCCACCGCTATCCTTGGCAGGGCGACCGGGTTTTCCGGATACGTGATGGTATCGCCTATTTCTATGCCTTCGATTCCCGCCAGCGAGATGATATCTCCGGCCCGGGCAGAATCTATCTGCACCCTTGTGAGCCCCTCGAAACCGTACATGGTGGAGACCTTTGCGTTCTTCAGCTCCCCGCCTTTTCCTATTATGGCCACGGGAATACCATGATCCAGCTGCCCCGAAAAAATCCTGCCAATGGCGAGCCGCCCCTTGTAGTCGTCGTAATCTATATTCGTGACAAGCAATTGCAAGGGCGTTCCTTCCGTGAATTCGGCAACGGGTATGTGTTTGACGATAAGGTCGAAAAGCGGCCTCAGGTCGGTGGGAGGCACGTCCAGGTCGGTTGTCGCAATGCCAGCCTTCGCATTGGTGTAAACGATCGGGAAATCAAGCTGGCTTTCCTCCGCGTCCAGGTCTATAAAAAGATCATAAACCTCGTTCAGGACCTCCTGAATCCGCGCGTCCGGCCGGTCTATCTTGTTAACGACCAGTATCGGGGTAAGTTTCAGTTCAAGGGCTTTCCTCAGGACAAACCTGGTCTGGGGGAGAGGCCCTTCCGATGCATCCACAAGAAGAAGCACGCCGTCCACCATCTTGAGCGTGCGCTCCACCTCGCCGCCGAAATCGGCGTGGCCAGGGGTGTCCACTATATTTATATTGCATCCCTCGTATTTAACGGCCGTATTCTTGGCCATAATGGTGATACCCTTCTCGCGCTCCAGGTCTGTGTTGTCCATCACGCGTTCCTCAACCTGCTGGTTGGCCCGGAATATGCCGGATTGGCGCAGCATGGCGTCCACAAGTGTCGTCTTACCATGGTCCACATGGGCTATTATGGCAATGTTGCGCAGATCGTCTCTCTTTACAGTCATTATAAAACCTCGTTTTTCTTGAGCTTAGCCTATTAGTATAACCTGAAACCGGCTTGTAAAGACAGCTCTTCCAATTCAGGGGCCTGTGCGCCATGAATATGGGATTTTAAATTAAATTAAAAATCCCATTCATTTACAGCACATGACCCC
>JAKAEG010000205.1 GCA_021819985.1 Nitrospirota bacterium
TCCATGGGTCTTCATTTCCTTCGTCAGTCAGGCTCATTCGGACGCCGACAATTTTTCCGTTACGATGGGCTTCGTATACGATTGCCTCAACCTCTTCCCTTCGCATTTTTCTTATGCCCGAGAGGAAGGCCCATTGGTCGGAATATGGATTGAAGTCCCTGTCGAGGAAAATAGAGTTTTCTTTGTCCCTCGGAATTTTCTGGAGCGGAAGGGCAATAAGGCTTCCAAAGCCCCCTTTTGGCATCGTGTCCTGGCTAGGAAAGAACCTGTCATAAGAATCGAGGCCCAGCTGGGGATGCCTTTCCATCGTGTATGTAAGGATTGCCGAACCAAGTTTCCGGGCCGGGACCGCTTGTATAAGGGAATCGAAAAAAATCCAGACATGTCCTCCATTGCCTGAACGGGAGCGCTCAAGCGCTGTTGGGACGCCAACTTCCTCACAGGTCTTTAGAAACGCCGCGGAGTCTTCTTTCCATGCCGCTTTGTCAAAATCCACAGCTAAAAACCAGCATGTCTCATCGGGAAGAAGCGGATAAACGCCAGTGGTATGCTTTCCTGTAAGGTGATCTTGAATTGATTCATCGGTCACAGGGATAAGCTTCCGGTTTTCGCAGTCTGAACACTTCATTCTCGGTTTTACGCAGAGAGGCCGCTTCCATTCGTTAGCACATGCGGGAGAATAACCGGATTTCCCGGTCCTCGCTTCCCATCTCACGGGATAAACGTCTTCCCGTCCCCGGAAGAGACATCGAAAAAGGGTAATCTTATCCGTCGTGGATAATTTTTTCTCCGCGACTGGAACGTTAGGCTTCCCTTCCTGGATGCCCAGAAGCGTTTTAAGTCTTCTGTTTTCCTCTCTCAGACGAGCGCATTCCTCAAGGGCTGCTTTTAATTGTTTCTCGTCATCGAATGTCATCATTATTCATTTTACTCAAAACGCGGGAAAGTCTTATCAATCACTTAAATCTGATGGTCTTCCGAACATACTACGGGAAAAATTGAGCCAAGAAGCTTGAAGGCTATTAGCGAGTCAGGCCAAATTTTTTAATGACGGTTTGGTGGCGGTGTTTTTCGGGGTTCTGTAAACGTAACTACTTGATTAATAAGAATTTTAATGGCGGGAGCGTGTGGGAATCGAACCCACCCTGCCTGCTTTTGGCATGCAACACCGGATTTGAAGTCCGGGAGGGACACCAGAGCCCTATACACTCCCAATAGACCTAACCCTAAGATTTTACAGCACTTTCCACCGGGAGCGCAACCCTTTTAAAACTCTGAGAATCCCTGAACGTGAAAAAATCGTGACAAAAATTTTCCTCATAGCACTGATCCAGGGCCTTAACAGAGGGCCTCAAGCTCGTTGGACAATCCAGTGCCTGCAATTTTTTCTATTTCAAAGGGACGGGAGTCCCTTTTTTCGCCCTGCTGAGCAGCGGGTTTCGAGCGGCGTTGCTTGGGAACCTTGCGTAATACAGGTTCTGCAGGTGATTGCCCTGAAGGAAAAAAAGACGGCGCTCCATCAGCAGTCCCGCGATCATCGACAGCGCCGCCAGGACCGCGAACGTACTGTTCAGGGCGCCTGTCCCAAGCGGCATGACCAGCCATAATATTATCGGGACAATAAAGGCTGTAAACAGGCTTTTTAATTGAATAGAGCGGATCTGTGCGCTTTTAAGCCCGGAAGAATACTCCTTCGTGTTGTAGTGCTCATACGACGTGCCCGTGCTCATAAGCCTGATATTGGGGTCATTCATCACAAGGGCATTTTTTAAATCCGTTGGAATATAAACGGTCGTATTGAAGACAAACGCAAGTATCTTTAAGATGAGGGAACCCGCTGTTAGCAGGATCATTATTTCTCTGAGGGAAATGTAATTGATACCCTGCAGGCAAAGTATCGCGTATGAAACGGCCCCACCGGACGTGAGCCCGAAAAGGATGAAATTCGTTATTGTGAGCTTATTGGCCCATTCCCTGACGAACCTGATCCGGGCATAAAGCATTGCCGACGATATGTAAAGTGTAAAGACGGCGCAGATGCCAGCGGCGCCTATCAGGGTCCTTATGCCATCGGGTGCTTTAAGGAAATACAGCAACGGATACAGCGCGGCGGCCACGCTGAAAAGCCCCAGGGAAATGGCCTCACGCGAAAGCCATGAGCTTTGCCATCTGATAACCGCCTTCCAGCCGCGAAGCGGATTGCCCAGGTGAAACAGGCTCGCGGCCATTCCGGCCAATGTGAACGCGAGCGATGAGATGCCCAGCGAATAAATCACCGCCGGCCTGACCCCGCCATAGAGGTGCGAAAAAATAATATCAATTACTGCAAGAAAAACGAATATCCCCTGGCCAGCTCCAGCCAGGACAAGCAACAGGATCAATGATTTTTCAGGACGCATGTTTTTTCCTCTCGTTACGGCGACATGAAGTCGTCGATTATCTGCTCTTTGTACGATGTGATCTTCTTCTCTATCGTAACGATAGCGAGGGGCTTCACGCAAAGCTCGTCTTCGTCAAGCTCCACTTTTATCTTCCGCTGGGGGAGATAGTGCGTTGACGGATCGGCTCCCGTTTCGGGGAGGAGTTTATAGCCGTGCTTTTCGCGGATCGCCTTTGACGCTTCGCTGTCGGGGTCATCGATGTCCCCAAAAATCCTTGCCCTTGTCGGGCAGGCGAGCACGCAGGCTGGTTTTCGCTCTTCCTCAGGCAGGTTTTCATTATATATCCTGTTTACGCACAGCACGCATTTTTTCATCACACCTTCATGCTCGTCAAACTCCCTGCATCCATAAGGACAGGCCCATGAGCAGTATTTACAGCCGATGCAGTCGGCATAATTAACAAGCACTATGCCGTCTTCCTCACGCTTGTATGACGCGCCCGTGGGGCAGACCTCAACGCACGGCGCGTTTTTGCAATGCATACAGGATTTCGGAAAGTTGACGACCTCGGTTTTGGGGTATTTGCCAACCTCGTATGTCTGCACGCGATTGAACCAGACGCCTTCCGGATGCTTCCCGTAAGGCTCCTTGTCCGTAAGGGGGCCGAACTCTCCGGCGGTGTTCCATGCCTTGCAATTTGTCGCGCAGGCATGGCAGCCCACGCATTTATTAAGGTCTATGACCAGCGCTAATTGGCTCATTTCTTCCTCTCATCCACCGTATACCGCAGCATATCCGGACGTTTCTCCATGTGCGGAAGCGGCTCTACCGGCTTAAATGTTGGATACAGTCCAGGCTCGCTTGATTTGCTTATCTTCACCCTGAGGTCAAACCACGCCGCCTGGCCGGAGACAGGGTCGCTGTTTGAGATCATCCCGCCCCCTTCATACGGCAGCTCTTCCGTAATAAGATGGTTCAGCAGAAACCCCTTTGTAGCCTCATCGGCCCCGGGATCAAGGTTCCACGCGCCCGGATATTTCCCTATCGCGTTCCAGGTCCACACAGTGTCCGTCTGCACCGCCTCCGACAGTTTTACCTGGACCTTGATCTTCCTTTCCCACGGGGATTCGACCCACACCCAGTCAAGATCATTGATGCCCATCTCTTCAGCCCTGGCCCTGTTCATGTAAAGAAAGTTCTGGCCGATGATCTGCCTCAGCCATGCGTTCTGGCCGTCCCATGAATGGTAGTGCGGCATCGGTCTCTGGGTTATGGCATGGAATTGGTATTTGCCCTTGTCTATGATCTGGTGCTCCAGAGGCTCATACCAGAATGGAAGAGGATCAAAATATCTGAGTATCCGCTTTTTCTGGGCCTCTGTTTTTGGCTGTCTCCCCTTGCGCTGTCCTTTCGCGGCAAGGCGGAAACGCTGCATGACCTCGGAATAGAAATGCATGATGATAGGCTCATTGTCTCTCTTTAGCTTCATGTTCTGTGCCCAGTTGAGATAGCCCTGATTTATGGTGCGATTATATTTAATTGAATCTTCAAGCTGGATCTCCCAGAAGGATTTGTTCTTGATGTACATTTCCCACTGGTTGGGGTTTGGCTCTCCGAACATGTGTTTTGTTCCGTCCTCGCCGCGCCAGCCCGCGAGGAACCCCACATTTGCCCCCGGCGACGGCATCCAGTTCGTTATGAATTCAGGATAGGTCTTATATACCGGTTTTCCGTTATCATCACAAAAGCCGGGCAGTCCAAGGGCGTTCGCCAGGTCTATGATGGTCTGCTGGAAGGGTCTGCAATCCCCTTTGGGAGGCAGTATGGGATGCCTTATCGCATCAGCCGCTTTCGAATAGTCGCAAATCGGCCTGTCAAGCAGAGATATCACGTCATGCCTCTCAAGATATGTCGTATCAGGCAGAACAAGGTCCGCGAACGCTACCATCTCGCTGAAAAAAGCATCGCTGACAGCAATGAACGGGATGACATAATCGCCGTTCTTGTCTTTTTGCCTCAGCATATCCATAACCCCGCTCGTGTTCATGGTGGAGTTCCAGGCCATGTTCGTCATGAATAACAGCAGGGTATCTAAATAATAAGGGTCTCCCTTTGAGGCGTTTGTAATGACACTTTGCATCATGCCATGGGCCGTGAACGGGAACTCCCAGCTGAACGCCTTGTCTATTCTCACGGGATTGCCGTCCTCATCGATTGCCAGGTGCTCCGGCATGGACGGGAACCCGAGTTCGGGGGCCGGAAGAGGGGTGTTGGGCTTTACCTGGTCCGCTTTATTGACCGGCTTGGGGCATGGAGGCACAGGCCTTGGGAACGGGGGCTTGTACCTGAACCCTCCCGGGCGGTCAATGATGCCCAGAAGCATCATCAGCACGCTTAGCGCCCTGACAGATTGAAAGCCGTTTGAATGCGCGGCAAGCCCTCTCATGGCGTGTACAGATACCGGATGCCCAGTCGTTGTCTTGTGCTCATTCCCCCACGCGTCTATCCAGGGAATGGGGAGGGTGACGGTGTTGTCCCTCGCGGTAATGCCGGCCTCAAGGGCAATTCGCTCAATTGTCTTTGCCGGTATGCCGCAAATGGAAGCGGCCTTTTCGAGAGAATCCTCTTCCATTACCCGCTCGACCATGAGTTGGAAAGCCGGTTTTAATCTCTTTCCTTCCCCGCTTTTGAATTCTCCCAGAAGGGCAGGGTCGTTGTCCTTTAAATGGGCCTCCCTGATGCCGCCCGTCTTTCTGTCCCACACGGTGCTCTGGGTATTTACCATATCGAGTTCATGGAGCAGGTAAAACATGCCTTCGTCTTCACCGCCTTCATCAAGGGTCACGAGATAAGCGGCATTGGTGTGGCTTATTAGGAAATCTCTGTCATAAAGTCCGTTTTTCAGAAGGACATGGATAAGCCCCAGGATGAACGCCCCGTCCGTTCCCGGCTTTATTGGCAGCCATTCATCGGCGATTGCGCCGTAACCGGACCTCACGGGGTTAATGACTACAACCTTTCCCCCATGCTCGCGCATCCTGCCCAGTCCCAGTTTCATGGGGTTGCTGTCATGGTCTTCCGCCACGCCGAAGAGGAGAAAATACTTTGTCCTCTCATAATCCGCGCCGCCGAATTCCCAACTGCTTCCGCCTATGGAATAGATCATGCCGGTGGCCATGTTGACCGAGCAGAAACCGCCGTGGGCCGCGAAATTGGGCGTGCCGAACTGTTTGGCGAAATATGAGGTGAGCGCCTGCGACTGGTCCCTGCCTGTAAAAAAGGCGAATTTTTTGGGGTCCGTCTCCCTGATCTTTTTAAGGCGGGTTACCAGTATGTCCATGGCCTCATCCCATGTGATCTCATCGAACTGAGCCTCTCCGCGTCCGGCGTTCTTTTTGCGGAGGAGCGGCTTTGTAATGCGCGCGGGGCTTAACTGCTTCATTACCCCTGATGAGCCCTTGGCGCATATGACGCCCTGATTGGTAGGATGTGCCGGGTTGCCCTGTATATAGCGT
>JAKAEG010000206.1 GCA_021819985.1 Nitrospirota bacterium
GATCTAAATGAGGATCATGCTGCTCATATGCGGCGTGAGGCGCTCATGCTTGTTCGCCGCGCCCCCCTGGTTCTCGACGAAGTATTCCGGCATCTTTATCTTGCCAATATCGTGATAATACGCGCTCACCCTGGCCATAAGGGGGTTCACCCCGACTTCCTCTGCGGCCGACTCCACCAGGTTGCCCACGATTATGCTGTGGTGATATGTTCCGGGTGCCGCTATCATCATCGTCTTCATCAAAGGGTGCTCAAGGTTAAGAAGCTCAAGCAGGCTTATATCAGTAGTGACTCCAAAGAGATGTTCCAGGACCGGAAGCGCAATAGAAACCACCGCCGTGACCGCAACCGCGCCAATAACGGCGAAAAGCATCGCGTAAGCGGTCCTTTCCGTAAAAAAATTCCCGGTCCAAAGCATTATGAAAACGGCTGTAAGCATATTTACCCCGATCAGGTAGGCCCCGCCCTTGAGTATCTCCGTCCTTTTTTTGCACCTGATCACGCTGAAAGCGGCCGTAAGACTGCCCATGAAAGTATAGACAGTATAATCCGCGTTGCGCATCCAGAGGCCGGCAAGAAGGCTAAGTACAAATGAGAACATGATCGAGGTATGGGAGTCGAAGAGGAGCATGGCAAGCATTGCGCCCGAGGCGATGGGCACCGCGTATACGACGCTGCCATGAGGTATGTCGAACCCTTTGGACATGCCAAGGAGCATGAAATCGGCTACCCTTGATACCATAAGGGTCCCTGATATAAGTACCCCAAGCAGAAGGAGGCTCCGGGCGCTAAACAGGAACCTGGGTTTATATCTGGCCATATCCCGGTAGAAAAAAATCATCAGGAGGGCCGCGATAAGGAAAGCCCCCGCAAATTTTTCCGGGTTTAAGCTGGTTGTTATGGAAAGGGAAGAAGCAAGGCTGAAAAGCGCTATATAGAGATATACACGGCGCTTCTGTCTTTTTTCTTTTGCTTTCTCAGCGGAGGCCGAGGGCAGGCCGTTAGGCCTTTGTTTTCCGTTTTTCGTATCTCTCATAAGCCTTCAGAATCTCCTGAACCAGCTTATGCCTCACTACATCTTTTTCGGTAAAGTATACCACTTTTATATCCCTGATGCCTTTCAGTATCCTTTCGGCCTCGATAAGCCCCGATACCCTGCCATAAGGCAAATCTATCTGCGTCACGTCGCCGGTGATTACCGTCTTTGAATTGTAGCCAAGCCGCGTAAGATACATCTTCATCTGCTCGGAGGTCGTGTTCTGGGCCTCATCCAGTATGACAAAGGCGTCGTTCAGCGTCCGGCCTCGCATAAAGGCAAGCGGCGCCACCTCTATTGTCCCTTTTTCGATAAAGCGCATCGCCTTTTCGGTTTCCATCATATCAAAAAGGGCGTCGTAAAGGGGCCTCAGATACGGATTGACCTTCTCGGCTATGTCGCCGGGTAGAAATCCCAGCTTTTCCCCGGCTTCCACAGCGGGCCTGGCAAGCACTATCCTGCTGACCTCTTTTTTCAGCAGGGCGCTCACGGCCACCGCCATGGCAAGATAGGTCTTTCCGGTGCCCGCGGGCCCGATGCCAAAGACCATATCGTGGGTCTTTATGGCCTCGATATACTCTCTCTGGACATCTGTTTTGGGGATGATCAGTCTTTTCCTGGATGGGACTTCTATATGGCCGGTGAAAAGGTCGTCTAAAGGTGTCTTATGGCCGTTGCCGCCCGCGGCACGCGCCCTTACGGCCTCTTTGATATCCTCACCCTTGAGGATGTAACCCTGCCTGTTTACCTGCCTCAGCTCCTCGATAAGCTCTTCGGCTTTTTTGACATGGGCTTTTTCTCCCTGGATGAACAGCTTGTCGCCCCGGAAACTCACGCTCACCCCCAAACTCTCTTCTATGAGTTTGAAGGCCGGCAGCAGCCCTTCAGTGACCAGGCCTAATTCTTTGTCTATATCGATTGTTATCTGGACTGTTACTGTTTCCACTACCATCAGAGGCCCTGCGGCTTTCTTATTAAAAAATTCAAAAGCCTTTCTCAGCCTCTCCTAAAAGCATAGCATCCCCATAAGAGAAAAATCTATAACCCCTTGAAATCGCATCTTTGTACGATTTCAGCAGGGGCACGGTTCCGGCTATCGCCGCAGCCAGCATGAGGGGGGTTGAACGGGGCAGATGAAAATTCGTGACAAGGCGGTCCACCGCTTTGAACCTGTACCCAGGATAGATGAAGATATCCGTGCTGCCATATATTTTTATATTTTTATTTTTACCGTTTCCACTGCCGGCGGGGAGTGCATCTGCTAAATCCGGCTGGTACATGCCGGAAAAGAAGCTTTCTACGGTCCTGGTAGCCGTGGTGCCAACCGCATAAACCTTTCCGCCTCCTGACTTTGTGTCGTTTATCTCAGTTTCAAGGCTGCTGTCGAACTCGAAATATTCCCTCTCCATCCTGTGGTCTTCAACCCGGAGGGTTTTCATCGGCATGAAGGTGCCCCTGCCCACGTGTAGCGTAACGCTCCGCACGAGCACGCCTTTTGCCTTTATTTTATCGAGAAGTTCCGGGGTGAAGTGCAGTCCCGCCGTGGGGGCGGCAATTGAACAGCGGTTTTTTCTGTCCCCGTTCGCCGGTCCTGGCCTGGCATATACGGTCTGGTAACGCTCTTTATCGGTATCGTCCGGCTTGCGTTTTATATAAGGAGGCAGAGGCATCTGCCCGCATTTGGTAAGCGCATCAAAAAGACCGTTTTTGCTGATGACACTCACTTCCCTGTCACGGCCAGAAAACTCCAGCGAGAGTTCTTCTGAAATCCTTAATAGCCCGGCATACCTGCCCCTGTAAAGGGCTTCCCATTTCTCAGCCGGCCCGTTTTTATCAATACCCTCCCCGTCCGCCGTTTTCCTGACCAGGACCACTTCAAGGAGGCCTCCGGTCTCTTTTCTGCCTAAAAGCCGTACCGGAAGCACCCGTGTGTCATTTATAAGAAGCAGGTCACCTTTTTCCAGGTATTCAGGCAATTCATAAAAACGCCTGTGCTCCGCTTTTCCGTTCATAAGTACATAGAGCCTGGAGCCATCCCTTTCCGGGGCGGGCCTTAACGCAATCAGGTCCTGTGGCAGGTCGAAATTGAAATCTTCTACTTCCATACCACAAGTTTTGTTCCGGGATAAAAATAGGAAAGTATGTCCGTGTACTTCATGCCCTGTCTGGCCATCTCCAGCGCGGACCACTGGCAAAGGCCCACTCCATGGCCATAACCGTCCCCTTTTACATTCCAATAGCCGTTGCTGAACTGGGAGGTGAAATCCGTGGAGGGCAGGTCTTTCCATCCCATGTACTTTCTCATGTCAACTGCATTCAATGTGAACTCCCCTTTACTGCCCGATATAATGAGTTCCTTTGCCCGGCCTGTGCAGGTATGGGATTTCACTTCTATATCACTGATCTTTCCGGCATCGATGCCCCCCGCCTTGAGCGCCTTCTCCAGTTTATCCGGCGGAAATCTTCTGGCCCATTCGTTGTAGGGCGAAAGATCGCATTTTACCTTCACGGGTTTAAGATAAGGGATGTGCTTGCCAAAGACCTCGAAAGGGTCTTCGGTCTCACCGCACGATGTGGAATGAAAAAACGCCTCGATAGGCTTTCCGTTATAGACCAGGATCTGTCCTTTGGTCAGATCGACAGCGTTGCTTATCTGCTGCCCATATCCGTCCTCTCCGCCATAGACCTGGTCCAGAACGGAGGAGGTAAGATCATATTTCATCTGCCCGCTATGCAGTTGCCTGTTCACCGCGTATGTCCTCGACAACACCGCCTGTGCCTTAAGGGCCTCGATGTCCCAGTCCTTACCCGTTTCCGCTTCAACGACCCCTTTTACATAGTTTTCGATATTCACCTTATCAATGATATAAAGACTTTTGCCGCCTTCCCAAACCTCGATCTTGCCGTCATAGGGTTTTTCTCCGACCAGGAGCTTTCCAGCCGTCTTGTCCAGAAGCACGATCTTCTCACGATTGTCAGGTATCCGGTTGAATTCGCCATCCAGGATAAGGACCCTTACGTCATTGGCCTCCGCCGTGCCGCCTGAAAGAAAAGAAACAAAAAAAATAAAAAAAACGCCGCATAAAATAAGGATGAGTTGAAAAGAAAAAAGAGACAAACAGAGAAAAAAGGCAGTTTCAGTTTTATTTCCGTACACGATGTTTTTTTGCTTTGACGCCACGTTCACCGCCTCCTGAAAAATAACATTATAAGGGTAAGTATGATGCTCATTATAAGGCTTGTGGCAAGAGGGAAATAGAAGGTGAAGTTCTTTTTCTTTATGAGTATGTCGCCCGGGAGCCTTCCAAGCTGTCTAAAAAACGGCAGTTTGCCGGCAAATATAAAAAAAAGCCCAGCCGCCGCGATGAGAAGCCCTATTGCGACCAGTAACCTGCCTAAAAAACTGCTCATGGCTCATTTCCGGTTTTGTTTTTCGCTTTTTTAATTTTTATGAAGCGCTCCATCTCCGAAAACAAGCAGCCGCAATATTTCTGCCTGTAAACCCCAAGCTCCCTGGAAAGGCTCTCCCCTTCCTTAAACCCGCCTCTCCAGTCCTCAAAGTAAAATGGGACATGGAAAAGCCTTTCAGCCTCCGCCGCCTCGGCGATTATTATATCAAACTTCTGGTAAGGGCTGTACATCAAAGTGGTGCCGAAGGCGTCGGCCTTCATCTTTTTTGCGGCAGACGCGGCCTCCCTTAACCGCATCCTGTAACAGTGAACGCAGCGGGCCCCCGGCTCTGTATTCGACCTGGTCTCTTCAAGGAATTCCTTCAACCCGTAATGGTCCGTGTACGTGATGTCCAGACGCCATAGCGCCTCAAGCTGCCGCACCGCTTCCAGCCTTTTCAGATATTCCTGGGCGGGGTGGATGTTCGGGTTATACCAGAGGCCCTTTATCGAGACCCCTTTTTCGTTCAGCTTCCGGACCGGATAAAGGGCGCAATTGACGCAGCAGATATGAAGGAGAAGTTTCATGAAAATATTTTACCCTATCCGCATTGCGCCAACGCCGTACGTTTTTTCTTTTTGCTTTTTTTATTTTTTTATAACCCATGTAATACTATAAAAGCTGAAAATGAAAAACACAGTGGCCCAAAACATTCAGGACGTGCTGAGGCGGATAAAAGAGGCCGCCGTAAAGGCAGGCAGAGACCCCAAAGATATTAGGCTCGTTGCCGCCTCTAAATTGATAGCGCCTGAAAAATTAAAAGAGGCGCACGAGGCCGGCGTGGACGATTTCGGCGAAAACCGCATACAGGAAGCCAAAAAGAAGATGGAGGCGCTCTCCGGGCTTCCGATCAGGTGGCATTTTTTCGGTCATCTGCAGACGAACAAGGCAAACGCGGCCATCGATATGGGTTTTGAGCTTATCCATTCAATAGATTCCGTGCGGCTTCTGGACCTGCTTGAAAACCACGCGGCAAAGGCGGACAAAAGCCAAAGCGTTCTTGTTGAGGTAAAGCTATCCGGAGAACCATCAAAACACGGCGTTGCCGAAGAGGGGCTCTTTGAGATACTTGATGCCTCCAGGAAGACCCCGCACATAAAAATAGAAGGGCTCATGACGGTGCCGCCTTTTTTCAGCAAGCCCGAAGAGGCCAGGCCATATTTCGCAAGGTTGAGGGCGGCCAGGGATGAGGCTGTAAAGGAGGGGTTTCCCCTGAAACATCTTTCCATGGGGATGTCCCACGATTTTGAAACAGCGATAGAGGAAGGTGCGACAATAGTGAGAATAGGAACATTGATCTTCGGAGGGAGGACAAAATGACAGGTTTCATAGGCGGCGGCAACATGGCCGAAGCGCTTATCAAGGGGATAAGGGCAA
>JAKAEG010000207.1:0-4951 GCA_021819985.1 Nitrospirota bacterium
GCCGTTATATCAACGTATCTTGTTCCCTTGCCGGTTGAAATTTCCCTTTCCATCCGGTGGACCCTGCCGTCTTCAAAGCACATTTCCAGCTGGCAGCTTTCACAGACCTTGCTGTTGCCCTCGTAAATTTCATAACATTGCTCGCCGGTATGATTTCCGAATTCCTCAATGCTAGGACCGTTCTGATAGACTATTTTGAAATCGGTATCCTGTATGGTAACGGAATCTCCAATGGCCGAAAGGATGGCGTCGCTCAAATTAAGCTCCGAGATATTTTCTCCCAGTTTTTTATAGAGTAGTGTTCTACTGATCTTGGTCAATCGGATTTTACCTGACTGGCAGACGGGAAGTCCGCGTTTGAAGATTTCCGGAAACGTGCTGAAGTTATTAAAAGTTTAACTTTTTAAATTAATTTAATTCAAGTTTTAAATTCAGATCTGTCAAGGCTTATTAATCGTCTCAAAATAGTCTGAACATCCTATGTCGCCATTCCCGCACGTCTTTAGCGCCCGATTTTATTTTGATAAAGACTGGCCAAGTTAAAATGGATGCCCGATTAAGGTCCTCGGGCATGACGAATAAAGGACGGAATCGGTAAATACTATTATGAGACCGTTAATATCATAATAAAAAATTATGAGAGCCTGGTCCTTCCCTCAAGCGATTTTTTCATGGTTATCTCGTCGGCGAATTCGATATCGCCCCCAAGGGGAAGCCCGTAAGCTATCCTTGTGACGGCAACGTTGAACGGGTCCAATACCTCTTTTATGTGCCTGGCGGTAACCTCGCCCTTTGTGTTTGGATTTGTGGCGATAACGACCTCCTCCACACCGTCGCCTGAAACCCTGTTGACCAGCTCTTTTATCCTGAGCATCCCGGGCGTTATGCCGTCAATCGGCGAAAGGGCGCCCTGGAGCACATGATAAAGGCCGTTAAAACCTCCCGATCGTTCCACTACAAGTATATTGCTTGGCTCCTCCACAACGCAGATCCGTTTCCTGTCCCTGAGCGAGTCCCTGCAGATCTCGCATATATCCGAATCGGTTATATTGAAGCAGGTGCTGCAAAACCTGGCGTTCGCCTTCAGGGCGGTTATGGCCCCGGCAATGGCAAGCGCGTCTTCGTCCTTCATATTGAGGATGAAGAACGCAAGCCTCTGGGCGCTTTTCCTCCCAACGCCAGGAAGCTTCGTAAGCTGCTCTATCAGGTTTTCTATGACGCCTCTGCCCATTGCTTAATTCACGCTCCGAATGTTTTTAATCTAATTTTATTTTTTACTTTTTAAGCCCCGAACATGCCGCCAAGCCCGCCCATGCCGGGGATATTGAGACCTCCGGCAAGACGGCTCATCTCCTCGTTCACGATCTGCTTTGCGCGCCTGAGCGCCTCGTTGGTCGCGGCGATTATAAGGTCTTCAAGCATCTCAACGTCATCCGGGTTGACCACGTCCTTTTCTATTTTTATGGAAACAACTTCACCGGCGCCGTTTGCCTTCACCGTGACCATTCCTCCGCCCGCTGTGGCCTCGGCGGTCTTGTTCTTGGCCTCTTCCTGAAGCCTCTGCATCTCGGCCTGCATCTTCTGCGCCTCGCGCAGCATGTTTCCAAGCATTTTCTTTGACATCCCCGGTCCCTCCATATGGTTCATTTTAAAAAATAGGAAAAAATTTTTTAAAAAAAATTATTACTGCCGCCTATTTTCTCTCATTCACATCGACCACTTTGCCGTCAAAAAGATCGAGCGCCTCACGGGTGAAAGGCATTGCCACGGCCTTTTGGACAAGGTCCTTTTTTGAAAAGCCCGCCCCTCTTTCACCGGATACGGTTATTTTAAGAGGCGCGCCATACAGCGCGGAGGCCTCATCTTCGATCCATTTCTGGTCCTTTTTCAGCGACTCCTCGAAAAGCTCCGTGTTCATTCCCTTCGGGAAACTGAGCACAAGCTCTTTGCCGTCCTTTATCGAACCCTGCGCGGTCCTAAAGGCTGAGATGACCATCGGGTTTTTCGCCCTTTCGGCCAGAGCGCCTACAAGCCGGTCAGCCTCTTTAATTATAGATGGAATCTTTGCGTTTTCCGTAGTTTCCGCTGCGGGACTTTCAGCGGGCGCCGTCTCCACCGCCTCCTCAGGGCGTGCCTCCGGTGCGCTTTTAATTTTTTTAACCTCGGGCCTTTCATGGATCCCTGGGGTGTCTGCCGCTTTTTCTCTTTTGACCTCCGGGTAAGCGGTATCCGGATCCTTTACCTTTTTGGAAAACGCGTTTTGCGAGGCGTAGCGCGCAGGCGGTTTATTATCTTCCAATGAAGGCCTGTCTTCCAAAGCGCGGGAAGGGGCGGGCCCAAGTTTCCTGAGGGCTTCTCCAACGGGCAGAAAAGTCCCAAAATAGCTGGCCTTCAGCATGGCCATTTCCAGGGCCACCCTTGGGTTCGAGGAAAATTTGAGCCCCGGCTCGGCCTTCAGGAACTCAGACAAAAGCGCAAGCGCCTGCTCAGGGAAGACCGAAGCGGCAAGAGACCCAAGCACCTCCCTGTCTTCCTCGCCCATATCAAGCGCTTCATCCGGTTTTCTGGAAAGCCTGTAAACGAGGAGATCCCTGGTAAGTTTTACAATATCTTTCAATATCTGCCTGGGGTCCGCGCCTTTGTCGGCAAAGCCCGCGATCTCCTCAAGGACGTCCTCCCTCCGGCCTTCGAGCACCGCGCCCAAAAGGGCGGCAAGGTTTTGATAGCCGGTCAAGCCCAGCAGTTCCCTCACAAGCTCTTCCTCTATATCGCTTGAAACGGAGGCGATCTGGTCCAGAAGCGTAAGGGAGTCCCGCATACTACCGTCAGCGGCCCTCGCGATAAGCTCAAGCGAACCGCGGCTGATCTTAAGGTCTTCCCTGGCGCAGATGTGCTCAAGCCGTTCCCTGATCTCTTTGGCCGATATGCGCCTGAAGGGCAGGTGCTGGCAGCGGGAAAAAACCGTAAGCGGGATATCTTTTGGCTCGGTGGTAGCCATAACAAACACCACGTGCGCCGGGGGTTCTTCCAGGGTCTTTAAAAGCGCGTTGAAGGCGGAGTCGGAAAGCATATGGACTTCGTCTATTATGTAAACTTTGTACCTGCCGGACGATGGGGCATATTTGACCATGTCCCTGAGTTCCCTTACGTCGTTTACGCCGTTATTTGACGCCCCGTCTATCTCCATTACGTCCATGCTGGAGCCGCCGGCGATGCCCAGGCAAAAGTTGCATTTTCCGCACGGCTCGGGCGTCGGCCCGGCCTCGCAGTTGAGGGCCTTGGCCAGTATCCTTGCCATCGAGGTCTTGCCCACCCCGCGTGGACCGGAAAATATGTAGGCATGGGCGATCTTGCCCTGGAGAATGGAATTTTTGAGGACCCTGGCCACCGGCGCCTGCCCAACCAGATCGCCGAAACCAGACGGCCTCCATTTTCTTGCTAGAACGAGGTAGCCCATCTCAGATCAAAAGCAAATCAAAAAGGTCCAGAATAAGAAATCCTTTTTCTTGCCCGCCAATGCAGACAGGCACAATATAAAAATCGAATAAAAAAAACCGGGCAACGGCTTGCTGCGGTACACGGCGAAAAATGCTTACCGTTGCTTCCTTCCGGACCTGGCGGGGTTCACACCTCGCTGTTACGCAGGGCCATTGCCCGGGTCTTATCATTTTAAACATACTGAGCAAAATAATCAAAGAGGGCGGAACTGAAAAACTGATCAAAGCGAGAAAAATGGCGGAGAGAGTGGGATTTGAACCCACGGTGAAGTTATTAGCCCCACACACGATTTCCAGTCGTGCTCCTTCGGCCGCTCGGACATCTCTCCTTGGCGCCAAAAACAAAGAACAAAAAAGCAAAAAACCATTGAAAACCAAGAGCTTTCAGAAGCGTATATTTTACACTATGCCCACGGGGTTTGTCAAAAACACCTTCACACCACAAGCGGCAGAGAGAGATAACCAAGTGCCCAAAGAGAACGCCATTTCCTTTTTATTCCATTCGTTAATCGAATGTTGGGAATTTTCTGATTTATTAGATTCGCTCGCACCAGAGTGCGCTCACTGTCCTTTTATGTGTTTTGCCGTTCAAATCAAAAACTTTAACCCCGGTTTATAATGGCTTTTAAGCTCCGGGGTGTTCAAAACTTTCAATGAATACCCCGGTTCCATGGCGGTCAATTGCATGTCTTGCATGCGATTTCCCATTTTAAAACTCCTTTCGGGGGTCAATTTTCAAAAAGAGCCATGCCCGGCCTCATCATAATTCACCGGGCTATGACATTTCTGGCTAGTTTCTGTTGCGAAAGCCGTTTTTCCGCAGCAAAAATGACTAGTGGGGGCACATATTGAAAGGTGCTGCTACGTCTAATAGCCGTCATTTCCGAGGTAGTAACCGGGAATCCGAGGAAAAAGGGATTTTATGGATGAAAAAATGAAGGAGCTTATTGCGCTTGGCGTGTCTTATGCCCTTAATTGCCAGCCATGTCTTGAGCTACACAAACATAAGGCAATTGAAGTGGGCTTGACCATGGAGGAGATGCGGGCCGCGATAACTGTAACGGGCAAGGCAGTCCGCAGGCAACCTGTTCGGGAATATCAAGGAAGAGAGGTGTTGCCCTGAAGCCAGTAAATGCTGCCTGTAGAAGTATGTTTGGCGCAATCAGGGATGTATCAAAATCAGATGGCGAGCTTCTGAAACTTCTTGGAGATGCCAGTGAATGCGCACGATTCTATCTGTTTTCGAAAAGAAGGCAGAAGAGTTGCGACGGAATGGGAGAGCTTGATATGATCAAGGAGGAGTTTGAGCAAGCACTGAATATGCTAACCACATATTGCAAGGAGAAAGGATATGTATTGGCCGATATCCAATACGAGATTGATTCTTCCGCGAAAGACCTCGCTAAATGAACCTAGGCACCCGAGGCCGGATCGAAAAAGAAGGTACAGGTGTT
>JAKAEG010000207.1:4961-5842 GCA_021819985.1 Nitrospirota bacterium
TTGACAAGATGATCGAGGTGCGCGGACTTTTTACATGTTGAAATTCTGACCCTCTGATGAAGCTGATCGAGGCCATAAGATGGGAGAATGTTGGAGCGGTTATCGAGGTGCTTTCATCGAGGAGGGATACGGGCGTAGTCGCGCCTGCATGGCTTAAGATGGTTGGCCAGGAACTAATCAGCGCTGAAGATAGAGGCGACTACTGGAGGATTGTCGCAAAAAAAATAAAGTAGAAGAAAGCTGACATGCAAAATAAAAAAAGAACAGTCGTCTCAGTTATCGCCATTTTCTTCATTCATGCGGATTCAAGGATTCTCTCAGAAACTATCAATCAGATTCAGGAGCAATTGCGATGATTATTGGCCGAAGTCCGCGCTCTCTTAAGGCAACAGTCGACGCATAGCTGAACGAAGTCTTGCTCTTCGGGAAATTGCGGGATGCGCCATATTTCCAGCGGTACTCCTCTCGTAAAAAGGATAGCCAACAACTGAGCCTCTGCCCCTTCACAACTATTGTTGATTCTGATAGGTTGTTGGTAATGGAACAGAAAAGACTCTCTCTCATACAGAACGCCCCGCTCGAAGGTAAGATCGTCCTCGTGAGGTTCGACCATAATGTTGTAAAAGACGGTGAAATAAAAGACCCGTACCGTATCGACAGGGGCCTGGGCACTCTCTATAACATCGTGGAGCGCGGGGGAAGGCCCATTCTCATGACCCACATCGGGCGGCCGAAAGATAAAAATGGGAATATCACGTGCAGGCCGGGCGAATCCGTAAGGCCGGTAGTGGAATACCTGGAGCGCAAACTGCATGTGAAATTCCTCATGCCGGAATTCCCTGCCGAACCCGGGCGGGGGATAAGGGACATAGACACTTCCA
>JAKAEG010000208.1 GCA_021819985.1 Nitrospirota bacterium
TCTTCGATACAGTGGGCGAACTGAATCAGGCCGAAGCTCTCAACGAGAATGATAAGGCAATGAGGCGGTATCTCAGGCCCGACCTTCTCATCATCGACGACATGGGCCTTAAAAAGCTGCCAAAGCAGTCCGGCGAATATCTGTTTGAGATCATCATGCGCCGCTATGAACTCAGGTCCACGATTATGACTTCTAACCGGCCGCTTGAAGAATGGGGAAAGCTCGTCGGCGACGTCCCGACCGCCACCGCCATACTGGACCGCTTCCTTAGCCGCGCCGACATTGTCCAAATCACCGGGAAAAGTTATAGACTCAAGGATGCTGCTTGCAAAAGTAAAAATGAAAATGGTAAAGAATAGGAACCTAAATACTGGCGGGTTTTAAACCGCCCCTAGGTGGCTGGGTTTAAACCGACCGCTGACAATTTCACGCTTAAAACCAGCCCTCTGAAACGGGAAGACCTGGATGAGTTCGTGAAATGCTATAACCCGGCTAATCGCCATAACCGCAAGCCCACATGGAATGAAAAGAACACATCCGGCAGATGGCGGGCCTTCGATTACGACGAGCTTATCAGCCGGGACAAGGCCAGCCTGGATATATTCTGGCTAAGAGACGAATCTTTAGAAGAATCCGAAAATCTCCCCGCCCCCGGAGTTATCGCCCGCGAGATAGCGGCCGATCTCGAAGTGGCTTTGGAACAGTTCAAGCTTATATCCGATGATCTGAATGGCGATTAAAGGATTAGTCGCTTTCTACTTTTTATCATAAATCTATATGCATTCTTTTATATCCCATATTGGCATCATTATAAAGGGTTTCAAGTTTCCAAAGTTCGTGATGCATTTCATTTTCAGTTAAACCTTCTTTAGACATTATTTTAATAGTTACATTCACAGTCCATTTTGTAGGGGCCCTGCGCCTTGAAGCAGTCCCGCGAAACACGCTCAAAATAGAATTGGTATTTTCCAAATCTATTTTGTTACATAGTATTCCGATAGATTTAGTTGCTAAATCTATATCATCAGAGAAAGTATTATTAAAAAGTTCGTCATCGATAATAAATTCTTTGCTTTTTCTAATATTGCTCTTAATAACTGAATATTCGATAGATTCTGAAAATCTTTCTTTAGCAGTAATCATAAAAAGTATATTTTCAGGTAAATAAAAAAAATATATTTGATCTTTTTTTTCGGGAACAGTAAATACATCATAGCTTTTGAGATCATTTTCCTTAAAAAAAGAAGGCATTAAAAGTCGAATTGTTTCTTCAAGCTCGTTATGAGTTCTGGTAACCAAATATTCTTTATGTTTAGGGATATTATGCGGCAGATTTATGAAAAAATGGTTATTAAATGCGGGAGGAAGACCATTTTTGATCCAATCAGGTGAACAATTAAATTGTTCCCTTAAGTACTGCAAAGACAAGTGTCTCGGTTTTAATCTCCCTGATTCATACATTGCAATATTACGTTGTTTTACCCCCATAATTGCAGCCATATCGTTTTGGGTCATTCCCGTCATTACTCTAATAAATTTAATCCGTTCTTTTATCTCCATAAATATAATATAACATATATTTGTAATATCACTTCTTTTTAAATCTTTAAAACAAAACTTGACTATGCATGTGATATTATGTAATATCACAAATATCAGTAATAATAATTAATGAAAGAAGGCGTTTGACGATGAACAAAGTCATCGCGGTAAATCCCAGCATGAAACCGGACCTTTATGAGTCCAATCGGGGAGGGAGGTCAGGTCTCATGGTCAGGTGTGACAAAGTCGGAAGTGACAATTTGGACGGTCCCAATTTTCCTGAGGCTTTCAAGGGAGAGAATCTAGAAGTGGTTGCCGTCAAGGAGGAAGCGGCCAAGGAGGAGACAGTCCAAGGGGAGGCCATTGTTGCAGAAAAAGTCGAGGCCTTTGAGACATTCAAATAACCCTTTCAGAATACGGAACTTTCACAAAAAGAATGTTTCGTCTAAGCCCGAAAGAACTCTTTCGGCGTGTTTACGCATTCAGTAATTGCAAAACAAAGGGGAAGGTCGATTAAAACGCAAGCCGGTACAAGGAGGAAATCCCGGGAGGCCTCGTTCAGCTCCCGGCTGGACAAACTCAAAAAAATTAAATTCAGGAGGAAATGTAATGCACACAGAGATGCACATAGAGCTTAAAGAGGAGCGGCTTTTCGATACCCTATTATCCGGGGCCTGTACTTTTCAGTTTCTCTCCACCAAGTTGAAATTTTACTTTGGCACGGAGGACGCACTTAGGAACCGGCTGGCAGCGCTGGTGCAAGGCAATTATCTCCGCACAATGAAGTACAAGGATGCTGAAAAAAGCCAAAAAAAGAACGATGAAGAGGATGACAATGGGGTCGACAACAAAGGAAGGAAAAACGTCGGGAAACATGCTCTGTATGTGCTGGGGGAGAGGGGGAAAAAATGGCTCATCGATCATCGGAAAGCGGAAGAACATGAGATACGCGATCTGCTTCCTTCCCCAGGCACAGTAGCACATGAGCTGGTTGTCGTCAGCCTAGCTCGAAGGGTAAGGCGCGAACGCGACTATATCCCATACAAACTTCTCTACTATGACGATCCGGCATGCAGAAAAGTTCTGAAAATCAAGGAGCCGCCCGATCTGCTCTGTGAGGTCAGGCCCATCGCGCTAACGACGCACTACGGCTATCGATTGGGGTTAGAGGTGCATAACACCATGCCCGTTCAGGCCGTGGTTAAAAAGGCCTTAAGGCAGCATGAGCATCAAATGGCTTGCTTGACCTTTACACGGGATAAATACGTGGAATTGCAAGAGGCCATGAGAAAACATCCCGATCTCAAGGGGAGGGTGTATTTTGCCCTCATGAGCGACTTTTGTCGGCAAGCAGGGGCAATTTTTGGGACAAACTTTTACAACTGGGAAGGGAAGCCGATTTCCCTTTATCCCGAGTTCAGAAAAATATAGAGGAGGGATTACGATGGAGAATTGGTTGATTTATGCGGCTCTAGGTATAGCGGTTTTATTTGCGGTCCCATTTTTTTCTGGGGGTGTAAATGCTCTATTAGGTCTTCTCATGTTTGGCTTGGGGGTAGGAATCGCGTTCTTTTTAGCCTACAGGTATTATATTGGCCCGCGCAAAGAAGAAATAAGCGAGCTGGAAACAGCATTCTCGAAAGAGGCAGAGCGACTAAAAAAACAGTATGAAGAGCGCCTCAGCGAGCACTTCAAAAATGTAGAAAAAACGGCTCAGGAGCGATGTGCGGAGCTTCTAAATAAAGAACAACCTTTCTTCATTCACAGGATCTACTGCGAAGTGGAGGAAAGATTCCGACGCGAGTTCGAAGAAAAAGAGACCGGCAAAAAAACCAAGCGGGCACGCACAACATATAAAAAACAAAAAGTATTTGTCCCTATTGATCCGCCGCGTACATATCGGTCCGGCGATTTAGTATATTTCCATCTTTTGGAAGGCGAACCCGTGATAAAAAGGAGGGAGCTGATAGATAATGATGAGATTCATTAAACAGCTTTTGGGTAGAAAAAAGAATGCCCCCGAGGCTCAGGGGGCCCGTGGGGCAGAAATAAGCATCCCAGTGGAGCTGATAAAACCCAACCCCTTCCAGGTCCGGAAATACTTTGACCAGGAAAAGATTCAGTCCTTGGCGGAATCTATCAAGGCGCAGGGACTTTTGCAGCCCATCGTAGTTCATAAGGTGGCTCACACAGAAGGAATGTACTATGAGCTAATCGCAGGCGAGCGGCGCTTTTTGGCTGCCAAAATGGCGGGGATGCTGAGCATCCCCGCCGTCATAAGAGACATTCAAGGTAACCTGCGCGCCTTAGCCCTTCTTGAAAACATCCAGCGCGAAGACCTCACGGTTCCCGAGCTGGTGAACGCAGTGGCGGATCTGAAGAAAGAATATGGCAGCATAGAAGCTGTCGCACAGGCAATGGGGCACTCCAGGCGATACGTAGAGCGTTATTCAAGGATTCATACGGCTCTCAATAGCATCCCTGGTCTTGCTCCAATTTTTGAAAAACAAATCAAAATAGAATACGGCCCCGCTTTTGAGCTCGCTAAGATTATCGAAGAGCTCCAGCCAGCCCTAAAAACCGACCCGGATAAATGCCGGTCCTTTTGCGAGGAGGTCGAAAAAGGCATTGAAATGGTCATTGCAAATTATGGGAAGTCTCCAGAGATAAAGATACATAAAAAATCCGCTCCCCCTAGCGAGGATGGGAAGACTCCACAGGTACAGAAGAATCCTTCGCCCCCCGGCGATAAAGCTCCTGTGGAACGGATAAATTCCTCCTCTGCAAACGAAGCAATTTCGTGCTCCATAAAGGAGGATAAGCGGGGCTTAACTTTGCTAATACAGTGTCCGCACGCTGATCAGGTCCCCAATGATTCAAAAACGGAGATCCGGAAGACAATCCGCGAGTTCATGGCGAAACTTAACATGCTGGATTTCGACATATAATGCCCGAACTGTTTAATTCAATGAACAGAAAAGAAATATCCGTTATGGATGAAAATCGTAAAAGGGAGACGGCAAAGTCAGCCAGCGTGAAAGAACGCTGGCTGACTGTAAAAGAAGTCTCTGATCTCCTCGGGATTAGTCCTAAAACGGTGTACCAATGGGTAGAGCTGCGGATAGTCCCTCATTATAAGTTTGTAGGCTCGGTGCGCTTTTTGGAGTCGGAGATTGTGGAATGGGCTAAAACTTGTAAAGTCGAACCGCTAAAGGTTTATAATTTAACCATCCAAACCAAGCCAGAGGCCCCGGGAAGGAGGTAGTAAAGAAATGGGGCTTTATAGGCGAGGAAGTAAAGGCATTTGGTGGTTTTCGATCAGACGCGGTCCAGTGAGGATTCAGGAATCCACTGGGACGGCAAACCGAAAACTTGCTGAACGCATATATGCAAAAGCGCTTACGGAAGTTGAGGAGGGCAAGTGGTTTGAGCGCCAGGATAATACAAGGCTATTAAAGGAGATGATCGACCGGTATGATGAGGAGCGAACATCGTTGAAAGATTATTATCAGCGTGGACGCGACAGATCTATCTTTAAGCACTTGTATGCCTTTTTCGGAACGGAGGCAACACTTGGTGAGGTATCTGAAAAGGTTGGTGGTTACGAGCCTTGGAGGAGAAAGCAAGTCACCAGGAGAAAGCGGCCACCAGATTCGGGAACCATTCGCAAGGAGATCTCTCTACTGAGAACTATGTTCAATGTGGCAAGGAAAAATTGGAAATGGAAAATGAACAATCCTGTTTCCGATATCGACCTGCCGCCGGACAGCGCGGAAAGAGTCAGGCATCTGAAAAATGAAGAACGGGATCGCTTTGAAGAAGCTCTTAATGCGGCTCCGGAACCTTGGCTCAAACCTCTCTGCGTTGTCGCGATGGACACCGGGTTGCGCGAAGGTAATTTGTGCGGTCTCCTGCGTACAGATATCGATTTGTCGAATCGTGTCATCCTCATCGAGGCCGAGCGGATGAAAAACCGTGACTTTCACGGTACCCCGCTTACCGGTCGCGCATTCGAAGCTATTATGGAGATGCTGAAGGTGCAATGCGTTACAGGCCACGTTTTTCACGATCGCGGGAAGCCGCTTTATGAAGCCAAAGTACAGCGGGCTTTCAGCCGTGTGCTTAAGAATGTTGGAATCAAGGATTTTCGTTTCCACGATCAGCGCCATACCTTCGCCAGTGACACACGAAGCCTGAAACAACGTCCGTCAGAACAAGCAAGTGGAGGTTTGAGATGATCCCAATCATAGACTTTCAGAAGCGCGCCCTCAATGGTCCTGTAATGAAGG
>JAKAEG010000209.1 GCA_021819985.1 Nitrospirota bacterium
AAGTTATGTTGATAAACTTTTTTTAAAAAATTCAAGTAGTTGCACTGGAATTGTTTTTTAAATGGTTAATTTTGTAATATATCTTCAGGAGGGGAATGGTGATCTATATCACTAAGCTGGACGCGGTATTCCCAAATGGCTGAATACTTCCCCATTAAAATAACCCGTCCCGGGGTGCCGGGAGTTCTGCTTAGAAAAAATCTTTTCAGCAGGCTCTCTGAAGCCAGGCAAAAACCGGTGATATGGGTCTCAGCGCCCGGCGGATCCGGAAAGACCACCTTGGCGGCCAGTTTCCTGGATTCCATCAAACTGCCTTGTATCTGGTACCAGGTGGACCAGGGTGACAGCGACCCGGCAACTTTTTTCTATTACATGGGGCTGGCGGCAAAAAAGGCGGTCCCGCGAAACCATAAAAATAATAAAAATCTTCCGCTGCTGACCCCCGAATATCTTCGCGACATGCGGGCTTTTACCAGGCTTTATTTCGAGCGCCTCTATGGAATGCTAAAGCCGCCCTTTGCAATAGTGCTGGACAATTACCAGGAAGTCCCGGAGGAGCTGAATTTTCATGAAATAATCGAGACCGGCTCCGCGCTTACGCCTGAGGGAATTAACCTAATAGTGTTAAGCCGCAGCGGACTGCCGGCACGGTTTTCAAGGCTTTACGCAAACGGCGGGTTGACCCTGTTTGGCTGGCCCGATATGCAGTTCACCAGCAGCGAGACAAAAGAGGTATTCAGCCATAACGGGGAAAAAATTCCGGATTCCCATATAGAGTTCCTTCACAAAAAGACTGACGGCTGGATCGCGGGAATGGTCCTTCTGAAAGACAGCATTAAAAAAGCGGGCGGGACCGGTCCTCTGCAATCCATCAAACCATCTGAGGATCTTTTTAATTATTTCGCGGTGGAGGTATTCCAGAAAAATGATGAGGCCACCCGGAGATTTCTCCTTGAGACCTCTTTTCTGCCGCAAATAGCTCCTCCAATGGCCGAAAGCCTGACCGGACTGCCCTATGCAAACCGGCTGTTGTCCCGGCTGAGCGGAGAGCATTTTTTTACAACAAAACACCCGGGCCAGGACGATATCTATCAATATCATCCGCTCTTCCGCGAATTCCTTCAGTCAAAGGCTCTGGAGGTCTTCAGCGCCGGGGAACTTTTTGAGATCCAGACAAAAGCAGCGGGGCTGCTGACCGGATCAGGCAGAATAGAAGACGGGATTGAGCTTTATTTCCAGGCCGGGGCCTTTGAGCGGATCGAAAACCTGATACTTGAAAATGCCCATGCGCTGGTAAGGCAGGGGCGGACGGAGACAGTAAGGAAATGGCTGGAATATCTGCCGGCCTTGCAGGCGGAGGGCAATCCGGTCCTTATGTATTGGAAGGGGAGATCGCTTTCATCGGTAGACCCCCTCAAAAGCCGGGATTGCCTTAAAACGGCTTTCAATACCTTCAGAGAAAAAAGTGAGCGCACCTGGATGTTTCTTGCGTGGAGCGAAGCGGTTGCGCTCTCATTCCATTGCCAGGAATACAGCGATATCGAGGCCTGGCTCAACATTATAAGGGATGTACTGGAGCAGGACCCCTCGTTTCCCTCTGCCGCAATCGAGACCCGAGTGATAATGAATATTTTCAATTCACTGACCATAAACATCCCTAAGGGGTTCGATATAGACGCCTTTTGCGACCGGGCATTCAATCTCCTGTTTTCGGGGGAGCAGATCGATATCGATCTTAAAATAATGACAGGCAACCATCTGTCCGTTTACTTCCTTTGGAAGGGAGACCTTGTCCGCGCCGGGATCATAATCGATTTTTTTGAGGGCCTTTTGTCACAAGACGGTCTTTTACCGGACCTGTTTTTTATGAGCATGATGGCGGTGAAGGCGCTCTATCAATTTTTTACGGGAAACTGCAATCAATGCATTGAAACCGCCCATCACGCTTTGGAGTTATCAGCCCAAAACGGCGTGCATATATGGGATGACCATCTCAGGGGGAATGCCGCGGCGGCGGCCCTTAGCAATAGTGACATGAAAACCGCGGGAAGGCTTCTGGAGGAAATGTCCGGGGGCTTTGAAAGGGCCACGAGATTAAACCAGGCTTTTTATTATTTCCTTAAAAGCTGGGAATCGGTCCTGTCAGACGATATTGAAGCGGCGTACAGATATCAGCAATTATCCAAAGAGCTTATGCCGAAAACAGGATACTTGCCGCCCATCGCCGCCGTGCACATTGCCCTGGCTGAGATCCTGTATTTCAGAGGAGATATTGAAGGGTCTGAACGGGAATTTGAATCGGGCAAAGAGATAGCGGGCCGGATGAAAAGCGCCTACTGGGAATTCATGTATCTCACTTTCTCAGCCAACGCCGCGTTTGAAAACGGAGCTGAGGCAAGGGGGACAGACCTGCTGAAACAAGCCTTCACTATCGCGCGTAAACATGCGCTGGCAAATATGTTCGGGTGGCGCATCCCGGTAATGTTCAGGTTATGCGAGAAGGCGCTCCGGAAAGATATCGAAACGGAATTCGTGAAGGACCTGATACGAAAGAGGGGATTGTTTACGGAAACTCCGCCTGAAAACGATCTGTGGCCATATGCGGTCAAAATATACACCTTGGGCGGATTCGAGACCTTAATAAACGATAACTCTTTGGAATTCAGCGGAAAAACGCAGAAAAAGCCCTTGGGGATGCTAAAAATCCTGGTTGCAATGGGCCCTGAAGGCATGTCCGAAGAAGAGTTGACCGATATATTATGGCCCGAGGCCGAAGGCGACCTCGCCCAACAGTCCTTCAACACTACTTTGCATCGTTTGCGGAAACTTTTGAAAAACGAAAAAGCCGTCCTCTTGCGGGATGGCCTGGTCAGCCTGGACCGGCGATACGTGTGGGCCGATCTCTGGTCCTTTGAGTCGCTGTGCTCAAAAAATCAAAAAGCAAAGGAAGAAGAAAATTCGCGCGCGGCTGACTCACTGGAGAGCGCATTGGATCTATATAAAGGCAAATTTCTGCCCATGGACGCCATGGAGCCATGGTGCATTTCAAAACAGGAGGAATTGGACTACCTGTTTTTAAACCTGGTCATGGCATTGGGAAATGCTTATGAACAGGAAGGGGAGCTTGAAAAAGCGGCCGCCATATACCACAGGGGGATAGAGATCAACGATACGGCGGAGGAGTTATATCAGAAACTCATGCTGTGTTTTTCCCGGCTCGGACAAAGGACTAAAGCCATAATGACCTATAACCATTGCCGTTCGAGACTGACCTACCAGCTGGATATAGGCCCGTCAGCCACGACTGAATCCATTTATGCGCAGGTATTGGGGAAAGAATAATTTTTATTTTTAGCCGGCGGAAAACCGTTTTTCAGCGCTGATTTCTTATAGATCCGGATGAAATAAGGGCATGGCAATCAGGTCCTGGTGTAGTGTCCTGTCCCTGACAGTTCTTTACATTGGGCATGATGCCTTTAATGAAATCCGGGTTTTTCAAACAGCAAGTCATACCGGCCGCGTACTGCTTTGACGCCCCTTGTTTTGGTGCTAAGCTTGTTATAAAGGGAAAAATCAAAACCCCGCCTATTGCCAAATGCAAAAAAATAAAAAATCCAGATTTGTTTTTATCCTTGGCATTATTTCCATTTATTTGCTGATGGGCTTTGAAATACTTGTCATGATCCTTCCCTTTGCCGTTTATTATTATTCCGTTTACAGACCGGTCATGGAATTCCTTTACTCCAGCCCTTTGACCAGATGGAGCACCGGGTTTTTCTTCCCCCATCTCGTCTTCACAAACGATCCGCTCATAAATGCCATATCGTGGCTTCAGCTGCTTTTTATAATAGGTCTTTTTATGTTTTTCATATCGGCGTTGCAGCTCTATTATGTGAGGATATTTAAAAGGGGTGTGGCAAAAAGAGGCCTGTATACAAAAATCAGGCACCCCCAATATCTTGCTCTTGCGGTGGCGGGTCTTGGCCTTCTGCTTTACTGGCCCAGATTCGACATACTCGTGCTCTACGTGACTATGCTCTTTGTGTATTATCTTCTGGCCAGAGACGAGGAAGGACGCATGAGGCGTAAATTCGGGGAAACATATGAGGGATATGCCAGGCGCACTTCGATGTTCATTCCCGGCGAGCCGGGTGGCAGGCTTTATAAAAGGCTGTTTTTTGACCGGATCAGGCCCAGGGGGCTGGGGATATTTGTTCTTTATATACTCGCGGTGTCACTTTCCGTATCGGCGGCTTTTGCCCTCCGGGGATACTGCATAAAACACATCCCGAAAGTGCTGGCTGGAGATACTATGATCGTCCCGGTCTTCCCGCGTCCCGCTGGCCGGGTATTGGATTTATATAAAACCGTAACCTCGGATGACAGGGTAAAAAAGGACCTTGGCCCGAATGACAAGCTTGTCTATATCATGCCCGGAGATTATTTTCTGATGGCTGTGGTTACCGATGAGCCCCGCAGATTTCCGGAATTTATGGAAAGGGAGTTTCCCCGGATACTGGAATGGAGATATAAAAAATACCATGGCAGTCTGGGCAGCTTTTTCAGGATATACAGAAATTTTATAAGGGCAAAAGAGGAATCTCGCGGTTATGACGTCGAGAGATTTTTGTTCGTGAATGTTACAAGCGGGGATGGAAAACCGGTAAGCGGAAACGATGTGTTTAAAACGGGCAATATCAGGAGCGCTGCGCTGCTTGTGGATATGGATGCCAGGAGCCGGAAGATAATACTTGTAAAGGCGCTCTCCGGGCTTACAAAATGGGGAAGGCTGCCGATGCCCGTATTTTAAAAACCTAACTCAAAATTGCTTTCGGCTACAAGAGGCTGAAATCGCGGCATACGGCGTCGAAAAAGGAAAATCCGTCCTCAACGCAGCGCTGCTGCGCCTCCGGGTGATTTCCCTTCTTCTCCAATTTCCGCTCTCTTTCGCTTCGAAATCAATTTTGAGTTAGGTTTTAGTCCTTTCCACTCTCTCTTTATCTGCATAAAAAGCCATCATTCCGGCTTGTCCGGAATCTTTCTTCACTTTTAGGAAGGATTCCTGGTGCGTTGCGCTTGTGGGAATGACAGGAATAATTAATAGGATTTTAAAATTAAAAAGGGGGAGCTTTTACAGGCTCCCCTTTTATTGGTTTTTTACGCCGTCTCCACCCTCACTGCCACAGTGGGCGCCTCTCCATTTCTGGCAGGCAAGGTAAGCAGGTTCACCCTGGCATGGGCGAAATGAGCGGGGGCAAAGACCATGCCGGGGGGGACTTCCTCCGTGACCCTGGCCTTGAGATATATGGTCTCACCATTTCTTCCGCTTATTTTTACATAGCTCTCGTTGTATATCCCGTGTGCATCCGCGTCCGCTGGGTTTATCTGAAGACAGGCGTCAGGCGCAGCGGAATCCAGGTTGTTGGATATGGTGGTCAGGCTCCCCGAATGCTGCATGAGGTTGCCTGTGGCAAACAAAAGAGGATGCCCGGCATCCACAGATTCCCTTGTCTCCTGTTCCACAGGGACAAGAGCATAATGGGCCGGGTCCCTCCTTTGCATTATGTGATCAAGGGCATTTGCCGAGAGTTCGGCAAAGCTCCTTGCATCCATATCCGCCTGCATGAGCCTGCCCAGATTTCTCAGTATCTTCCAGTCCGGAATGGCCAGCCCGGTTTCAGGCAGGCACTTTGCGATCTTCTGCGGTTTGCCGGTCATTCCAACGAATGTGCCTTCCTTTTCGCCCCAGCCCGAGGCCGGAAGCACCACGTCGGCAAGCTCCGCCGTCGCTGTCATCATTATGTCCTGGACAACAAGAGAT
>JAKAEG010000210.1 GCA_021819985.1 Nitrospirota bacterium
TAAAATGTTCGCTTACTTTTTAAACAAATTAGTTTAATAACCCGTCCGCCGCCCTTAAGGTTTGGAGGGGAGAGGGGGGGCCCCATGCCTTTCATAAAAAACCTTACCAACACGCTGTATATGCTCTTTCAGGTCTGGATTGGAAATGCTCTCAAAGATTGACAGGTCGATATGATACGGCAAGAGCAGATCGTCAATCCGATTTTCTATTCTCAGCAGGACATTCTGTTTCTCAGCTTTCAGAGTTTTTCGAGGGCAGGCTGAAATTGAACCTGAAGGTCTGATATGATTATGGGGTCAGAAAGGATTGACACAGTTTACCGGACGGCCTCTTAAAAAATTACGCAGATTCTAGCAACTGAAGTCGATTAATCAATAATTCATTATAAGCAGGATCAAAAAATCTCAATTTTTCGACCAATTCGAAAGCAGAAATTTGCCCTGGTGAAGATGCCTTATCTATATAACCATATGTCATCAATGAACCCATTAAAGGATTTACTATTCTAGATATTAGCCCAATGTTTCCAAGAGAAATTGTTACCAAATTGCTTTTTGCATTTTTAATCGTGAAAGATAATAATTCAGATACATCATCTTTTGAATTACTCTGCACGGCAATTTTTATTATATCAGCACCTTTTTCTTTTCCTTCGCTTGTCAATCTTTCTAGAAAATCCTCTGAAGGCGTTTCAGAAAAATTATGATAGGAACCTAAAAGGATTTTTTTATTTTCTTTACAGAGTCCTGAAATTTTAATCAACAAATCGCCTGAGCTTAACTCAACATCAACAATATCTATTTCAGAGATGATATCCTTAAATATTGAATACCTTCTATCGTCACTGATTTCTAATATTCCGCCCTCTTTTTTTGATCTTATTGTCACAATTAGAGGTTTTCTATATTTAACTTTTAATGTTTTAATTAATTCCTTTAGATTGCCTAATTTATCTTCCGGAAGCATATCTATTCGTATTTCAAATAGATCAATACTTTCTACCTCTTCTGTAGGCAGGTCTAATTGATCGGCGAGAGTCCCGACTATAGTTGGCGTAATTCCCAGTTCGATTTGACCAATTTTCATAATATTATAAAATCAATACTACCCTCAACCGACAAGGAAGTTTAGCAAATAGATTTTTAAAATGTCAATATTATAGATAAATATATCATTCCGGATGAAAAATCAAGAAAAAACATAAGCGCTCCAAAGAAAATATTTTAATTTTAAAGCCTTTGGGAGAGCAAACTTATTGAAATTACGGCAAAACCACCCCGACTTAAGACCATTCGCCTTAGCCCCATAGCTTTCGGCCCCTGCAAGTATATAGCTTCTCACAAACAAAAATTTCTATACCTCATTCTAACATGCCCTATTGGTCTGCACAATAGCCGAGGTCCAGGCCACATCATTCATCCTTTCTCACTCTCAGAAATACGGCCGTTCGCCGGGTTATAATTAAACCATGATCTACTTGGACAATAACGCAAGCACAAGGCCTGCCCCCGAGGTAACAAAGACGATCTGCCGCGTGCTCGACGAGTCTTTCGGCAACCCCTCAAGCGGCCACCTTTACGGGCGCAAGACAAAGGCCCTGATAGACTCCGCGAGGCAAAATGTGGCCGCTCTCATCGGGGCAAGTGGACCGGGCGAGATATATTTCACATCCGGGGCGACCGAATCGAACAATATCGCCATATTCGGCGCCGCCGCCCTGGCAGGCGGTCTCGATAAGGGCGGGCACATAATAAGCCAGCAGACCGAGCACCCGGCCGTCCTGAACCCGTTGAAAGCCCTTCAAGAGCGCGGGTTCGAGATAACCCTGTTAGCCGTGGATAAAAACGGAGTTGTCGATCTGGGTGCGCTTGAAAGGGCGATAAGGCCTGATACGCTCCTTGTGACCATAATGCACGCAAACAATGAAACAGGAGTCATTCAGCCCATTGCCCGCGCTGTAAACATATGCAAGGCAAAAAACCCAAAAACACTTTTCCACACCGACGCGGCCCAATCTGTTGGAAAGATACCGGTCGATTCTACCCTGTTGGGTGTCGACATGCTCTCCATCGCGGCCCATAAGTTTTACGGCCCGAAAGGAATGGGCGCTCTTTATATCAGAAGCGGCATCCCTTTAAAAAACGTCCTTATGTTCGGGGCCGGACACGAAAAAGGGATGAGGCCGGGGACGGAAAACACGCCTTATATAGCCGGTCTTGGAACGGCGTGCGAGCTTGCGGTGCAGGAACTGCCCGAAAGGATGGAAAGGCTGCACGGGTTGAGGGACATGCTATTCGGGCTTTTGGAGGCGGCGCTGCCCGGCTTGAAAATAAACGGACGCGGCGCGGACAGGCTTCCAAACACGTTGAATGTCTTTATCCCGGGCGTTGACGGAAACCTGCTGGTGGAGGCCCTTAACGAGGTCGTGGCTATTTCCGCCGGGTCTGCCTGCCATGAAGGAAAACGGTCCCCCTCGCCGGTGCTTAAGGCCATGGGGGCAAGCGATGAGGAGGCTTATTCTTCGGTCCGGATAACCCTGGGAAGGGACAACACGGAAAGCGGGATCAAAGAGGCGGCAGCGTATCTCCAAAAGGCTGCCCTTCAATTGGCCCAAGCACGGTAAGCACCGGGCTTTTCCCCTTGATGAGCATCCGGGCGGTCTCTTTCAGTTTTGGAAGGCTCACGGCGTCTATCTGCTCTATTATTTCCTGGGTCGTGAAATGCCTGCCAAAATATATCTCCTGCTTGGCAATGTTCTGCATCCGCGTTGAGGTGGACTCAAGGCCGAGTACGAGATTGCCCTTGAGCTGCTCCTTCGCCCTGTCCAGTTCCGCCTGTTCCAGCGTTTCAGGAAGAGAGCCAAGGTGTTCCAGTGTAAGAGAAACCACTTCCTCCGCCTTCTTTTTGCCCGTGCCGGCATAAACGCCAAAGATGCCGGTGTCCGAGTAAGAGGAAGCGAAAGAATAGATGGTGTAGACGAGCCCGCGTTTTTCCCTTATGTCCTGAAAAAGCCTGGAGCTTATTCCGGCCCCAAGTATCGTGTTCAATATGTAATATTCGTAACGCTTCGGATAGGCTTGCGGGAACCCCTCGATGCCAATGCATATATGCACCTCGGAGAGGTTCTTTTTGTACACCTTCGCTCCGCTGCCAAACGAGGGGGCGTGCACATGGGATGGCTCGGAGCCCCTTCTCAAAGAGCCCATCTTTTCATTCAGCACACCCATCAGTTTTTGCGGATCGAAGCTGCCCGCACAGGCGATTATCGTGTCCTTTGTGCCGTAGAACCGTTTTACGTGATTGGTCAGGTCTGTCCGGCCTATGTCTTTCAGTGTCTCCCTGGTCCCAAGGACCGGCTGGCCTATGCCGGTTTTCCCCCAGATGTCGATATTAAAAAGATCGTGCACCATGTCGTCCGGGGTGTCCTCGACCATTTTTATTTCTTCCTTGATGACCCCGCGTTCCTTCTCGATATCTTCATCGCGCATGGTGGAATGGCAGAAAATGTCGGAAAGGATATCAATGCCTTTTTCCATGTGCAGGTCCAGGACCTTTACATAGAAAGCGGTGTTTTCTTTTGAGGTGAAGGCGTTCAGGTCCCCGCCTATGTTGTCTATTTCAAGGGCGATGTCCTTTGCGCTTCGTTTTGCGGTGCCCTTGAAAAACATGTGCTCCAGGAAATGGGATATGCCGTTCTTTACTCCCGGCTCATTTCTGGAGCCGACTTTCACCCAGATCCCGGCGGTGAAGGAGCGGACCCCTGAGAGCCGCTCCATTACGACCGTTATCCCGTTTTCGAGAAGTTCTTTTCTGAACAATTTTCGGAGAAACTCCTTCCGGGTTTTTTGGGGGGCTCCCTTTTATCCGGGGTGATTTTTTAAACTTTTACTTTTTTTGAATGTCTTTGTTTTTAGCTTTAAGGAAAACCAAAAGGCAAAAATCAAAGCAAAAAAACAAAAAAAATTTTTATTTTTTTAAAAAAATTATTCTCCGGGCTCCAGAAGATCTTTCCTGGAAAGTCTGACGCGGCCCTGCTTGTCAATTTCTATGACTTTCACTTCGAGCTCGTCGCCCTCATTAAGCACGTCCGTGACCTTCGCTACTCTCTTATGTGAAATCTGCGAGATGTGCAAAAGCCCGTCCACCCCCGGCATTATCTCTATGAAGGCGCCGAATTCCGCAATGCGGACGACCTTGCCTTTATAGACCTTGTTAAGCTCCGCTTCGGCGACGATTCCCTCTATGATGGCCTTCGCCTTCATGGCGGATTCCTCATCGCTTGAAGCTATGTTTACAAGACCCGTGTCGTCTATGTCGATCTTTACGCCCGTCTCCTCGACGATGCCGCGTATCACCTTGCCTCCGGTGCCGATCACCTCGCGTATCTTTTCAGGTCTTATGTGCATTACATATATCCTGGGGGCGTACGGAGCGAGATTGGTGCGGGGCGCCTCCAGCGTTTCTTTCATCTTGCCCAGAATATGGAGCCTTCCTACCCTTGCTCTTTCGAGCGCCTGTTCGAGAATCGCCCTGTTTATCCCGGCCTTCTTGACGTCCATCTGGAAGGCGGTGACGCCTTTTTCAGTGCCGGTGACCTTGAAATCCATGTCTCCAAGATGGTCCTCAAGCCCAAGGATATCGCTCAATATGACCACTTTGTCGTCCTCAAGCACCAGGCCCATCGCAATGCCCGCAACGGGAGCCTTTATAGGCACTCCGGCGTCCATAAGGGCCAGCACAGAAGCGCAGACGGTAGCCATCGAGGAAGAACCGTTCGATTCAAGTATGTCCGACACTACCCTTATCGTATAGGGAAACTCCTCTTTGCCCGGGATCATCGTTTTGATGGCCCTTTCGGCAAGCGCGCCGTGGCCTATCTCCCTCCTGCCCGGTCCGCGCAGGAATTTCACCTCGCCCACGCTGAAAGGCGGGAAGTTGTAATGGAGCATGAACCTTTTATAGCTTTCCCCTTCAAGGGCATCGATCTTCTGCTCGTCTTCGCCTGTGCCCAGGGTGGCCACACAAAGCGCCTGGGTCTCTCCGCGAACGAAAAGGGCCGAACCGTGGGCCCTGGGAAGAAACCCCACTTTTCCGTATATCTTTCTTATCTCGTCAGGCTTCCTGCCGTCGGCCCGGACGCCTGTGTCAACGACCATGCGCCTGACGATCGTTTTTTCCATGTCATAGAAAGCCTTGGCGATATCCTTGCTTCTGCCGGCAGAGGGCTGATCGGTTTCCGCTTCGGGCTGATTCAGCTTTTCCACCGCTTCGGCGCGGACCTGATCGAGCGCGGTCTGCCTCAGTAGCTTGTCGGGAATTAAAATGCACTCCCGGACCTTCTGTTCGCACATCTGCCAAACGGCTTTCTTCAGGTCTTCATCTATTACCAGCGGGGTGACAGTGCGTTTCGGCTTGCCCGCTTTTTCCCGCATTTCGTTCTGAAAACGGCAGAGCTTTTTTATCTCGGCGTGCGCCGTCTCGATGGCCTCAAGGAGAAGGGACTCCGGCACCTGAAGGCTTCCGCCTTCAACCATAACGATGAAGTCCTCTGTGCCCGCGACGGTAAGATTAAGCTCCAGGGATTCAATTTCGGAAAGGGCCGGATTCACAATCATCCTTCCGTCCATATACCCTACCCTGACGGCGCCGACAGGGCCGCCAAACGGGATGTCCGAAAGCATGAGCGCGCAGGACATGCCGATTATCCCAAGGATGTCCGATACGTTTTCCTCTCCGAATGAAAGGAGTGTGGCTATTCCCTGGGTCTCTGAGAAAAACCCGTTGGGGAACAGCGGCCTGATCGGCCTGTC
>JAKAEG010000211.1 GCA_021819985.1 Nitrospirota bacterium
TGTAATCCCCGGCTTTACTCCCGATGTTCTCGGTGAGATATATGAATACACTCCCACTGCGACCGAACTTCTGGTTTCACTTGGGGTCTGGGCTACCGGGGCGATGATATATACCCTTTTGCTCAAATTTGCCATTCCCGTATATACGGGCAAACTGAGATTTGCATCCAGGGAAAAAGGCGGCGCTCAGAGCGAAGTATCGGTCATAAGGCCCTCCATACAGGATACGACCGAAAAAGCCTGATAATTTCACTAAGCCGGCGCCGACAGTGATCTACTGAGCGCCGGCTTATTATTTCACCCCCCTTATCGGCCCCCGTTTTTAATTACCAGTGTCCTGTCCCTAACGCTTCTTTACATTTGGCTCAGGAATGTTTTGGGCCGTCATTCCCGCGCAGGCGCCCAATTTTATCTTAATAAAGACTGACCAATTTATAAAAACGCCAAAATGGATGCCCGATTAAAACACTCGGGCATGACGTCCGGCAGGATTAAGAAAACTTTCCTGGATAGATACAAAACGGATTAGGGTAGTGCGGCTAAATCTCTTTACTCATGATTGTCATTCCAGCTTGTCTGGAATCTTTCCGGAAGGATTGCGGACAAGCTGCAATGACGGCTATTTAGGACCTTTCGCCGGGATTTTGCCATTCCCGCATTTATGTAAAGAAGCGTTGGCCGCACCACACCAGCAGTACCGGCAAGCGGCATAAAGCCCACACGCCGGGAATTGCTGGAATATTCAGATTGACAATCAAGGTAATCACTGCTAATTATATTTTAGTCATTTTCTATTTTCAGTTCCGATCAAATAACATCTGGGGCAAAGGAATATGAGCGGAAAAAAATACGATTTTACTGTCTTTATTGTCTCACTGGTCATGTTTTTTTCAGTCGGCGCTTTCGGGCAGCAAATAGGCAATGGTGGCAGTAATATCTCATGCGTCAATTGTCATAAGACCCTTGGCGGCGAACTCGCCAAACCGGTTGCCGAGTGGACCGGTTCCATCCATCAACAAAACGGGATAACCTGTCCTATGTGCCACGGCGGCAACCCTTCCGGCACGACGATGGACACCGCGATGTCCAAGGCGGCCGGATTTATCGGCGCGCCCCACGGGCAGGCGCAGTTCGATGCCTGCGGGAAGTGCCATCCCACTGAGGCCGCCGGGTTCGCCAATAGCATCATGGGCAAGGCATACCTTGAAGGAAAAGGCGGGCCCTCATGCGCCAAGTGCCACGGGCCGCACCATAACGAGATACCCGTGGGCACCAAGATTTGCGAGAGCTGCCATAAGGACACGACGGGCTTTGACACGGTCGATCCGATGAACGTGACAAAAAGCACCGTCGACAAGCTCTCGAAGCTGGTCATAAAGACCAAGGAAGACAAGATAAAGGGGCAGAGGCCTTCGGTGGTCCCGCATGTAAGCGAGGACCTGGACCCGTACAAGATCGGCCTTATAGCGTTCGGCGCGGCCTCTTTTGTCTTTATCCTGGGCTATATCTTATATCTGATATTGGAAAAGAGGGACTAAGATGAGCTTTGAGATCATTCATGAAAAGAAACCCTCGTATTCGGGGGTCCTGACGGCGGCAGTCGTCGTGCTTTCCGCCGCGCTTCTGGGGATAGCAGTGGTATTCGCATATCTACTGATATCCGGCAAAGGCACTAATTACAGCCTTGGCACACTGACGGCTTTGATATTCCTGATAGCCGGTATTGAGCTTGTTCTTTATTCCAGAGGCTTTGTTCCGTTCAGGGAAGTATCGGAGGACCGCGAGGAGGAATTGTTATGGTAGAGGGGAACCAGACAGAAAAAGGCATAACCCGGCGGAAATTCACCCTGGGTGTAATGATCGCCTCCATGGCGGGAGCGTTCGCATCCCTTTTTTCGCTGCTCAAAGTACTGGCGCCCGCAAGTAAAGGCGCCGGTTATGTATCGACCATCAAACCGGGAGACCGGCTTGTATACGCCAAGGGCGGCAATGCGGGCAGCCCGGTGAAGGCATCTTCCATGAGCCTGGGCGACGCGGTGCTCGTTTATCCGGTTGGGAAAACGTCGAACCCCGCCAACCTTGTCCAGCTCATCAAGCTGAACGAATCCGATTTCAAGGCGCCCACCAAGATAAATCTGACGGACCAGGGGTTTGTGGCATACAGCGCGATCTGCACACATCTGGGCTGCACCGTCTCATGGGTAAAGAATACGGCCAATCCTTCCGCTTCGATCACCGAGTGCTTCTGCCATAACAGCATGTTCGATCCGGCGAAGGGGGCCGAGGTCATCGGCGGGCCCGCGCCGATCCCGATAGCCCAGATAGGCGTAAAGATAAATGGCGACTCACTGGTCTTTACAAGCGATTTTACCGGCCCCATAGGACCGCAGGTATAAAGGCGAGGTTAATAATAAAATGATCTATAATTGGTTTGAAGAAAGACTTGAACTGAAGAAATTCAAGGCAAAATTCCTGGCCAAGACATTTCCCACGCACCCATCTTACCTGGTTGGTGAGATTGCCTTGTTTTCCTTCATTACACTGGTGCTCACCGGGCTTTTTCTGGGTTTCCTTTATGAGCCTTCGGTAAAACTGGTCTCCCTTTTCGGCTCAATGGTCCCGGCTGCCTATGCCAGCGTGGTGAAGATAGACCTCATGCCGATGGGCATGATCATAAGGCGCATGCACCACTGGTCCGCCATGCTTATGATATCTTCAATAATACTTCACTTAATGAGGGTTTACTTCACGTCGGCGTACCAGAAACCAAGGGAACTCAACTGGCTGGTCGGATTGAGCCTGCTGGGCATTTCACTGGGCGCTGCCTTTTCAGGTTACCTGCTGCCTTACAGCCAGTTCTCAGTTACAGCGACTTCCATCGCGTATTACATGGTCAAGTCCATCCCGTGGGTCGGAGATTGGTTCTCAAGGCTTCTTTTCGCCGGCCCGTTCCCGGCTATCGGGATGGTGCCGCGCTTCTTCTTCCTGCATGTGATGCTGATACCCTTGGGGATCGTAGCCCTCCTGGGCGCCCACATGACCATACTGGTCAAGCAGAAGCATACTGAGCCCAGAACCAATATCGGCCGTCCGGAAGGCGGCAACGGCAAAAGATTAATAGGCATCCCGATCTGGCCGGAGCAGGCGGTCATAAGTCTTTCCTTTTTTCTGTTCCTGCTCTTCACGATAGCGGCGATAGCGACATACATACCGATCAACCCTATCGAGACATATGGCGCGCCTGCGCCCGGTACGCCGGTCATGCGGCCGGACTGGTATTTCCTCTGGGTCTATGGTTTCCTTAAGCTGATACCGGGCAACCTGTCTTTCACCATATTCGGCGGTAAGATCACCCCCGAAACCATTGGCGGCGTAATATTCCCGGGTCTGACATTCCTCATCCTTGCGCTGATACCCTTTTTCGACAGGGCAAAAGAGCCGCAAAATTATAATAAAAGTCCGTTTGCCAGGCCCTTTATGACCGCCTTCGGTCTGGGCGGCGGCACGTTCATCCTCATGACAGCCGTCGCGGGCTATATAGACGTCCTCCATATCTCTCCAGACAGGATGCTCGTCTATACCGGTATTGCGACAGTCGCGGTCTGGGGTATCGTTTACGCCGTGCTGTCTGCCGTCAAGAAAAAGAGCGGCCTCTAAAAAACCGCTGCTATCAAATAGCAAAAGGGGCTCCAGCATGGAGCCCCTTTTTTTTGCCCTTTTTATTTCCCTTCAGGTCTTCTTTGTTATTTTTACTTTCCAGAGTTCGGGCCCCTGCTCTACATAGTCCCAGGTAAACTGTCCTTCTCTTTCATGCATGAACTGGTACCAGAGGGGTTTCGGGTCGTGATCGTTTATAAGCAGAAAGGATTCCCCCTTTGGCAGTTCATCGAAGGTCTTGAAAATGAGCGGGTGTCTTTGTGGAGGAGGAAGCTTGGAGACATCGAGTTCCTTAATCGTTTCTTTCATTGCTGGTCTCCTTTTTGCCGTCTAAATTAATCCGATACTTTAATTTTAGTCCAAATCCTCCGGATGGAGAAGCGGGGGATTTATCAGCGGCCATCCGAAATATATCAGGGAAAAAGTCCTCCTTCCAAAAAAACCTCTACCTGAAGAATAAAAATGTTTCCAGCAGGAAAAGAGGCAAAAGCACCGGCAGTGAATATTTTATAATGTACCCGATAAAACCCGGCATCTCTATTCCGGATTCCTCCGAGATCGAACGCACCATGAAGTTGGGCGCTCCCCCGATATATGTCAGCGAGCCAAAAAAAACAGCTCCGGCCGAAATGGCTTCAAGGTACCTGGAATAATCCGTAATAAAAAAGCCGACGGCGCTCCGGGTCCCCATGCCCGGATAAAAAGAGCCGAGAGCGGCCTTGAAGAAAGCCAGATAAGCCGGCGCGTTGTCCAGAAAGCTTGAAAGCACCCCGGTCGCCCAGAAGTAATGCGCGGGCTGACGTACCGCGCGCACAAGAAACCCAAGGTGTCCCGCGGCGCCCGCCTGAAGGATATCCAGGCAGGGTGTCATCGTAATAAATACTCCGGCAAAAATGGCCGCAACCTCCTGCAGAGGAAACCAGGTAAACCCGTTCTCGTCATGGATCCATTCCGGAGTGAAATACATGGACAGTACAGCCATAATGAGCACAATGATGTCCCTTATGATCTCGCCCGCTGTCCTCTGAATACCCCAAAAAAGAATTTTTTGTCCCCTTTGCATCCTGGCGCCAAGGACCAGTGCGCCGATCACCCCTAAAAGAAAGATAACATTTTGCATGCCGCGCACCTTAAAAGGATGTTTTTCCCCAGCGGGAAATGAGTCCCCGCATTTTTCTTTGCGGTAATAAAAAGTGTCCGCCGCAAAATAGACCCCAAGCAGATATCCAATTGCCAAAAGCATGTGGGGAAGGAGCCTCAGCGTCCAGAAGAACGGCACCCCGCTCAGATATCCAAGCACCAGGGGCGGCCCTAGAGGGCTGAGCGCGCCGCCGATATTGGCCGCAAGGAAAATGAAAAAGACCATGACAAGGGCCCTGTTTTTCCTCCCGGCGTTGGCCTTGATCAAAGGGCGAACAAGGAGCATCGAAGCGCCGGTGGTACCCATGAGGCTTGCCAGCAGCGATCCTGCCAGGAGCATGGCCGTATTTGAGCCGGGAGTGCCCGATGAACTGCCCGTAATCAGTATCCCGCCTGAAATTACATAAAGCGCTCCCATCAGGATAATAAAAGGCAGGTACTCGTTTATTGTCATATCCAGAAAACTAACTGCCGCCGGCCAGCCGAAAACAGCGACCATCAGGATGACCGAAGCGGAAGCCCAGAATCCGGAAATCTTGCCGGAATGGCCGTGCCAGAAACCGGGCGCGACCAGGGGCATTACGGCTATCGAAAGGAGCATGCCCACAAAGGGAATAACGCTCCAAAGCGGTAGCGCCTCTCCAAGTGCCTGGACTGCTTTGGAGCCATCCATATTGAAATTTTTTCCCTTTCCGGATTTTTGGGAGTTATTATATCACGCAAAGCTGGAAACCCTTCTTTTTCGGAGGGATTCCGGACAAGCCGGAATGACAAGACTTATTAACGTTATTTTGGGACAGCACTTCAGAACCTGTCTCAATATTGATTTCGAAGCGAAAGAGAGCGGAAATCGTGGCAGCGATTTCTTCTGGACAGGGGAGAAAAGGGGAAATCGCCCGGAGGCGCAACGTCAAAATGGATTCCCGCTTACAACATGCGGGAATGACTCAAAAGATTTAAGACGTCATGCCCGAGGACCTTAACCGGGCATCCACTTTGAATCACTTAT
>JAKAEG010000212.1 GCA_021819985.1 Nitrospirota bacterium
TTCCCCACTCCGGGCGGGCCTATGAAGCAGAGTATGGGGCCTTTCATCTTCGCCTTCAGTTTTCTCACCGAGAGGTACTCAAGTATCCTCTCTTTTATCTTTTCCAGGTCGTAGTGGTCCTCATCCAGCACTTTTTGCGCCAGTTTTATATCCAGCTTGTCTTTTGTGGATTTGGACCACGGCAGTTCGACCAGCCATTCCAGATATGTCCTGATCGTGGCGGACTCGGCGCTGTCAGGATGCATTTTTTGTATCCTTCTTAACTGCTTTTCGGCCTCTTTGGCCACCTTCTCAGGCATTTTCGCCTTATCTATCTTGGCCTGGAACTCTCTCACCTCTTCGGCCCGCTCGTCGATGTCTCCAAGCTCCTTCTGTATGGCCTTTAGCTGCTCTCTCAGGAAGTATTCCCGCTGTGTCTTGTCTATCTCGCCCCTGGCCTCCGTCTGGATCTTCTGCTGCACTATCAGGAGTTCTATCTCATGGGCAAGCGTTTCGCTTACCTTTTTGAGCCTGCCCACGGGGTCTGTTATCTCCAGGACCTCCTGCGCGCTTTCGGTCTTGAGCCCCAGATTGGAAGCGACGAGGTCCGCGAGCCGTCCGGGCTCGTCAAGACTGTCTATGACCACCATGACATCAGGTATTATGCTTTTGCCAAGCGATACCGCCTTGTCAAGCTGTTCTTTTACGGTACGGATAAGGGCCTCCACCTCTATTGAGAGCGCCCCCGCTTTTTCTTCCTTTATTTTTTCGATGACCGCTTTATAGAAAGGCTCATTCTGGGTAAAACTGGTTGCCTTGGCCTTGGCCACTCCCTGCACCAGTATCTTGACCCTGCCGTCGGGCAGCTTCAGCATCCTCATAATGAGCCCGACCGTGCCTACATTGTAGAGGTCGCCCGTTCCCGGGGTTTCCACACCCATATCCTTTTGGGTAAGCAGGAGCACCATGCGGTTTCCGGCAAGCGCATTGTCTATTGCGTTTATGGAAATCTGCCTGCCCACAAAAAGAGGGATTATCATGTATGGGAAGACGACTATGTCGCGTATGGGCAACACCGGAAGGGTGTCCGGTATCTCCTGCTCCTTGAGCTGGGCATTTGCGACATCTTCCATCTTTATCTCATTCTTTATTTCATTGTCTTTCAATGGCTATTTTCACCTCTTCAGCGGAAAGATTTTGTTTTTTCGGGAACCTTACCGTAAGGACGCCGTTTATGTATGCCGCTTTTCCGCCCTTCTCCTCAACCGGCACAGGAAACTGTATCGCCCTCCTGAAACATTTAAAGCTCCTCTCCATGCATATATATCTGGGTCTTTCGGTCCGGCCGGTCTCCTTCTTCTCACCTTCTATTACCAGGCAGCCGCTTGAGACCTTTATGCGTATGTCCTCAAGCCCTATGCCTGGCAGGTCCATCTCGATGACCAGGGCGCCTCCGGCCTCGTAAATATCGACAGGAGGAGCCAGGACTTCCTCTTCAACCATAACACGGATGATCTCAGTGCGATAATTCATTTTTCATGAGCCCGATCAGAAACTCCCTGAAACCGGCGCTGAGGGCGCTGTCTTTCAGGGCGAGTTCCACTGTGGCTTCGAGGAACCCAAGCTTGTCGCCCGCGTCGTAACGCTTGCCTTTAAACAGATAACCGTAAACCGGCCTTTTCGCGGCCAGTTGATTAAGGGCGTCCGTAAGCTGCACCTCCCCGCCTTTGCCCGGGGCCAGGGTTTCGAGTATATCAAAAATATCCGGCGTTAGTATATATCTGCCGATGACGCCCAGCCGCGAAGGGGCATCCTTCGGCTTTGGTTTTTCGACAAGGGCGTTTATCCTGTAAATGCCGCCGCCTTCATCCTCGCCTTTTATTATTCCGTATTTTTCCACTTCTTTTTCATCCACTGTTTCAAGTGCGACCACCGGGGCCTGTTTTTCGGTCGCCAGTTTTATCATGCCGGAAAGAAGGGTCTCGCCGGGGCTTATGACGTCATCGCTTAAGAGCACCGCAAAAAGATCCCCGTCCACAAAAGGCTTGGCGCAGAGTATCGCGTGACCAAGGCCCAGCGGCGCTCTCTGCCTTATGTACGCGAAATTGATATGGTTCAGCTTGCGGACCATCTCAAGAAGCTCTTTTTTCCCTTTCTTTACGAGTGCGTCCTCCAGTTCAAAAGCCGAATCGAAGTGGTCCTCTATGGCCCGTTTCTGCTTGCCGGTTATTATTATGAGCTCCTCGCAGCCGCAGCCCGTTGCCTCCTCGACCGCGTACTGTATAAGAGGCTTGTCGACCAGCGGCAGCATCTCTTTAGGAGAGGCCTTCGTGGCGGGCAGGAACCTGGTGCCCAGGCCGGCAGCAGGAAAAACCGCTTTTTTTATCATGTTTAAAGCCCCCTCATCCTGTCGGTTTTCGATTTTAAATTCTACCACAAAAAATTGAAAACCATATTACAACCATATTAATTTTCAGGGCCAACTATAAGGATATTCAAACACCTCGCGTTTCTTTATAATATTTAATCCTGGAGGACGTCATGCCCGAATGTCTTAATCGGGCATCCAATTTGACGTTTTTAATTTAATTTGAAATGGATTCCCGCCTGCGCGGGAATGACATCATGCAAAAATAATATCCAAAACCATAAAGGAGGTTTTTCAATTATGGGGATGATAATCAAAAAGACCGTCTATTTCGAAAAGCCGGGCAGGGAAAACACGGGCGATTGCGTTTCCGTTGTTAAAGACGCGGTAAAAGAATACGGGTACAGGCATCTGGTGCTTGCCACCACAACCGGGGATACGGCGCTTGCCATGGGCGCGGCGCTTAATGCCCCGGACATGAACGTAGTCGCGGTCACCCACTCCGCGGGTTTCAAAGAGCCAAACACAATGGACCTGGCCCATGACATCCGGGAGCAGATAATCTCAACGGGAATAAAAATATTTACCGGGCCCATGCTCACGCACTCTCTTGAGACCTCGCTTAATCATAAATTCAACGGGATCTATCCCACGATGATAATAGGCCAGTCATTGAAGCGGTTCGGAGAAGGTTCGAAGGTCGCTCTGGAGATAGTGATGATGGCAGCCGATGCGGGGCTCATTCCCGAAGGGGAAGAAGTCCTGGCCGTGGCAGGCACCGCTCGCGGCGCGGACACCGTGCTGCTCGTGAGGTCCGCCGTATCAAAGAGGTTCCTTGAGTTGAGGGTTTTGGAGGTCCTGGCAAAGCCACGGGTGTAGAATCTTCTTATAAAAGGAAGGCCCCCCCGGCCTGTCGTCGCGGCGCTCTCCGCCCTTGAACGGGGCGGCAGACCTGCTGGAGATAAAACAGCGAAAGATCCGAGGCGCGAAGGTGCTAAGAATAGGCGATTAGAGTTTCCCGTTCAGCGCCTTTTTGATCCCTCTTGCCGCCTGCTTTATCCTGTGCTCATTTTCCACAAGAGCGAACCTTACGAACCCTTCGCCTCCTTCGCCAAACCCTATCCCCGGCGAGACGGCCACCCCGGCCTCTTTAATAAGGAACTTGCAGAATTCAAGCGATCCCATCTGCCTGAAAGGCTCCGGTATCCCGGCCCAGACAAACATGGTGGCCTTCGGCGGCTCTATGTTCCAGCCTGCCTGCTTCATGCTCTTTATCAGGATGTCCCTCCTGGACTGGTAAACCTTCCTGTAGTCCTCAACACATTCCTGAGGGCCCCGGAACGCCAGGATACTGGCTATCTGGATCGGCTGGAACATGCCATAGTCCAGGTAGCTTTTTATCTTGATGAGAGCGCCCACAAGCTCCCTGTTGCCCGAACAGAAACCCACTCTCCAGCCTGCCATCGAATAGCTCTTCGTCAACGAGAAGAATTCGACCGCGACATCTTTCGCCCCTTTGGCCTGCAGAATGCTGGGGGCCTTGTAGCCGTCAAATACCAGGTCCGCGTAGGCCAGGTCGTGCACCACTATAAGGTTGTTCTCTTTCGCGAAGTCGACCACCTGCTGAAAAAATTCAGTCCCGTAAACCACCTCGGTTGTCGGGTTGTGGGGGAAATTGATGATAAGCATCTTTGGCCGGGGCCATGTCCTCTTATACGATTTTTCTATTTCCGCCATGAAGTCTATCCCTTTGCCTACGGTCACGCTCGTGGTCTCTCCCCCCGCGATTATCACGCTGTAAGGATGTATGGGATAGGCGGGCGATGGCACCATTACAACGTCCCCCGGCTGTATGGTGGCCAGGACGAAATGCGAAAGCCCCTCCTTGGAACCTATGGTGGCCACGGTCTCCGTCTCCGGGTCCAGGTCCACGTCGTAGCGCTTCTTGTACCATTCGGTCAGGGCGACCCTGAGCTGTGTTATGCCCCTTGAAGCCGAGTACCTGTGGTTCTTGGGATTCTTCGACGCCTCGCAAAGCTTCTCTATTACATGGTCCGGAGAGGCCATGTCGGGATTGCCCATCCCCAGGTCTATAATGTCATCGCCGCGTTTCCTGGCCTCCATTTTAAGGTTGTTCACAATGGCGAACACATAGGGTGGAAGACGCTTTATCCGGTTGAACTCATACATTATGGTAATATTCCTCCGCGTTCATTGAACTTCTTACCAGCGGCCCGGAAGCTACGGAAACAAACCCCATCCGGAGGGCCGCCTCCTTTAACTCCTCGAACCTGGCCGGCTCAATATATTCCGTTACAGGCAGATTTTTTTTTGTTGGCCGCAAATATTGTCCGACGGTAAGCATCCGGCAGCCATGCGCCCTCAGGTCCTCCATCACTTTGATGACCTCGTCCCCGGTTTCGCCAAGACCCAGCATGAAACCGGATTTTACGGGGACCATGGGCGCGGCGAGAGCGGCGTTTTCCAGGACGGCTAGGCTCCTTTTATAATCTGCCTGCGGGCGCACAACGGGATAAAGTCTTGGCGCCGTCTCCACGTTATGATTAAATACGTCAGGTCCGGCCGCAAGCACAGTAAGCAGCGCCTCCCGGCTTCCGCCGAAATCAGGTGTAAGCACCTCCACCTTCGCGCCGGGGACCGCCTCTTTTACGGCCTTTATGGATTTGGCGAAATGGGCCGCGCCCCCGTCCTCAAGGTCGTCCCTGGTCACCGACGTTATGACCACGTATTTAAGACCCATGGACCTTGCGGTATCGGCAAGCCTGGAAGGTTCGTCATCGGAAAGCGGCCGGGGCTTTGAGGAATCCACCGAACAGAAACCGCAGTTTCTGGTGCAGCTTGGCCCCATTATCAGGAAGGTCGCGACCGGACGGGAAAAGCAGGCCCCCATATTGGGACATCTTGCCTCCTCGCAAACGGTATGCAGCCCCTGCCTTCTAAGTAATTTTTTAAGCTCAAGGACGCTCTGCGAGGGATATTGCGCCTTTACCCAATCAGGCAGCCGCATTAAACCGGCCTTTCTTCAAACCGGCCTTCCCTGCGGAGGGCCGCCGGCAATGAAATGATGGGAATATGATATAAGGAACTTTTTATTTTTATTTTCCATTAGGCCCGCTCGTTTAAAATAAAATTTCAAAAAAATCCCGTTAACAAGGCCGCGGAGAATGCGCTCACTATCCATTACAATAATGGAACTTTTAAAAGCTTGTCAATTGGGGGGAACTGTGGGAGGAGCGGCTGGAAGCGTACTGAACATTGATCTTGTAATCGATGCTTGCGTGGCCCTCATCCAGATCCGGGCCTGAACCGGTACAGCCGATTTCGCCTTTCGCGCTTTTGCCGCCTTTTTTAATAAGGTCCTTTACAACGAGGGCAAGATCGAAACCACCGCTTTCACATCCCCTTGTCATGCAGCTCATTTTGAAATATGCGTAATCG
>JAKAEG010000213.1 GCA_021819985.1 Nitrospirota bacterium
ACAGGCCACGTGGTGCGTGGATGGCTTGGGGTATGGATACAGCCGGTCAACACGGCGCTTGAAAAACAGTTTGGTTTGAAGAACACGCAAGGGGCCCTGGTCTCGGATTTTGTTGAGGGCAGCCCGGCCCAGAAGGCCGGAATGGAACGCGGCGACTTCATAGTTGGATATAAAGGCAAGCTGGTCACCGACCCCAACCAGTTGAGGAACATGGTTGCCAATACGGCGCCGGGCACGGATGTGCCGATCACGGTAATAAGGGCGGGCAAAGAGATCACGCTTAAAGTAAAGATAATCGAACAGCCCAGGCAAGCGGCCAAGTTGCAAAAGCCCGCTATCGAAAACGCCTTAAGCGGCGTGGACGTGCAGGACCTTACCGCAGCCATAAGGAGCGAGCTTGACCTTCCGGCCAGGATAAAAGGCGTTGTTATCACCAGGGTCGCGGAAGACAGCCCGGCAAATGACGTGCTGGACTCAGGGGACGTCATAATGGAGATAAACCACACGAAGGTAAAAAACATGAAGGACTATCTTGATGAGGCGGGCAAGTTAAGAAAAGCCCAAGGCGTGCTTCTTCTCATATACAGGCATGGCGCTGCTATTTACGTGACAGTGGCCACCCAGTAGAACAATAAAAATAAAAAATTCAGATGACGAAAAAAGGGGCTTCAATTCGAAGCCCCTTTTTTATTCGTGATTCTTTGATTTTGTCTGTCATTCCCGCGCAGGCGGGAATCCATTTAAAAACAGGTCAAATTGGATGCCCGATAAATACTCGGGCATGACGTCTTTAATGGAATCCGGGTTTTTCAACAGCCTGTCAGATGATCTTTCTGAATATGGTGTAGCCCAGAATAATAAAGATTATGAAGAGGACGAGAAAGATCACAAAAAGCGCTTTTGCTATCCCGGCCGACACGCCTGCAACCCCCGTAAAGCCCAGGGCGCCTGCGATGATGGCGATTATCAGGAAGATCACGGCCCACTTAAGCATGTTTTATTTCCCTCCTTCATGGTTTTTACGAGAGGTGAAGTCACGCTCCGTCAAATATGTGCAAATTTTAGCTTCAGCCAATTTCGGGAAAATACGGGAAAATAGGGACAGCGACTATTAAACGGAAACACGATGCACCAAGAAAACGGGCGCTGCTGCCCCTATTTTCTACCGATTTTCACATCGTGTTGTTTTACTCTGGCTATTGGTCTTATGGCCACTGTAGTCTTTTTATTTTCGTTCTTTGCCGCCTGAAAATTCCTTTTTCCAATACCTTTTATTTTAACAATCGTTATTGTCGGGACCCGGCGGTAGATCATCGACGCATACTTTGCATAAATAATACTTTGTGAAGGATTATTTACCAAGCTTACAAAGGAAGGTTGAATCTTCGTATTTATGCCCCGATAAAAAATATGTCGCATGGCATTGTCAAATTTTTTGAGGATCATTTTATTTGATACAATCAGTTTTTGCTGCCCAAAAGGGATTGTTGTATGTACCGAAATACCGTAGGCCATCTTCCTAACAGAAATATTTAACTCATAACAGGTCACCTCTTTTTCTGATCTCTTGCCTGCCTGTGGACCGTAATATAAATTCTTTTTGCCCGCTCTGATAACGCCGGAATTTTTATTCATTGTGTCAATGTTTTCATGCATCCTCTTAAGAGAATGCAATATTGAATTCCAAACAATATTAAAACTTTGCCTGTAGATAGCTGTTACGGGCGCGGGTTTATCAAATCTGATATCGGGATATTTCTTCTGGGATAAAATAACCATTTTGTAAGCGCTGGCGCCAGAAATTTCCAGACGCGCCGTCCTTACAAGTGGTTTATTATTTACAAGCGGTTTATCGGCTGCACATCCATTAAACATTAAAAAGATTATTAAAAGAATGGGAATGGACTCTCGCATAAAAACCCCCCCTCCTGATTATAATTTTTAGAAAAAACTGCGTAAAAAACTTCTCCGTGTCGAAAAAAATCTCTGTTACGCAAAAGGGTACGGAAAAGTTCACCGTATGAAAATTTCAGGGAATCTACGCGATCCGATCTTTTTTTGATTCTTAAGAGCGGGAAAAAGACAAATCCGGAAAATTGAAATTAATTTCAACTCTGGGAGAACTAATTTCCATTGTTTTGGATTAAACAGGTTTTGTTAAATACTCTGTATGATTGGGTCCGAATGTGCCCCGGCTTTGATAAAAATGTACTCCCTTTCAATGCGGCTTTCAACAAAATTTTGATGTAAAGAAAAATGGGGGATAACTTCCTGATTTTTTAAGGAAGGGAAGTGGATGATTCATTCGAATGTAGGGAAATTTATTACAGGTGCAAAAGCCGCTCTATTTTCACGAGGCCTCTCACGGCCTCTCCTATTGCCAGAAGCTTCCCGCCGGGTTCTTTTATCATGATGCTTCCGGAAAGCGGCAGGCGCGTCCTGAAGGGGGAACCGTTTTGAATCCTCTTCAGTTCTTCGCCTTCGATAGTAACCTCCTGAAGAAAGTCCAGGGCCTGATCTATATCGAGAAACGCAGAGGGTTTTTTTAAAATTTCAAGCTCGTCCGGCGTGGCCGCGTCCTTTATATCAAACGGCCCGATAGAAGTCCTTCTTAACTGCGTGACATGGGCGAAAGTCCCCGCCTTTACTCCAATGTCGTCAGCAAGCGTCCTTACATAAGTGCCTTTGGAGCAGGAGATGAGGAGCCTCGCAAAGGGCGGCTCGTATGCGAGCAGCTTCAATTCCTCGATCTCCACTTCCCGGGCTTCGCGGGCAACCTCGATGCCCTGCCTGGCAAGCTCATAAAGCGGTCTGCCCGCCATTTTTAGCGCGGAGTACATAGGCGGCGTCTGGCTGATCCTGCCTCTAAACTGAGCGAGTATATCTTCGAGCGCCGCCATATCTACGCCGGCATGGCCGGTTTCCGTAACGGCGCCGCAGGCGTCAAGCGTGTCCGTCCTCTCACCGAATTTAATGGTGGTCTCATACTTTTTTGGCATGTCGGTCAGAAAGCGGCATACCTTTGTGACCTCGCCGGTGCACACGATGAGAAGCCCCGTAGCCATCGGGTCCAGCGTGCCCGTGTGGCCCGCCTTTTTTATGCCCATGCGGCGCTTAACAAGGCTTACGGCCTGCTGAGAGGTAAGCCCCTCTGGTTTATCCAATAAAATTACTTTATTCATAATAGAGCCTATTATTTTACCCGTTTTCCCCTCTCAAATCATAGAATTAAAATCCTTTTCTGTTTTAGAATGAATAATGCCAGCAAAGCAAAAACACCTGAAGATATTTTTCTCCGGTATCGGCGGAAGCGGTGTTTCGGCGATCGCTGCTTTCATGGCCGTCCGGGGGCATGAGGTAAGCGGCTCGGACAGGGCTTTCGACCTGGACCAGACCCATCCGGTGGCGAAATTTCTCCGGAATCAAAATATGAAAATAGTCCCCCAGGACGGATCGGGAATAGACCGCTCTCTCGATTTTGCCGTAATGAGCACAGCCGTTGAGGACGGGACGCCGGAAGTCGTGCAGGCCCGCTTACTCGGGATAGAACTAAAAACGAGGCCCCAATACCTGGTGGAACTTGCCTCGGATTTCAAGACCATAGCGGTCGCGGGCACAAGCGGAAAATCCACCGCTTCGGGCTGCCTGGCCTTCCTCATGAAAGAGCTTGGTCTTGCGCCAAACTTCATAGGGGGAGGAAGAGTAAAGGCGTTCAAAACCGGCGGCAATCCGGGCAATTCTATCGCAAACGCAAATGGCAAAAAAAACAAAAAAACTTCCACGGGCGGGCCTGAATGGCTGGTGCTTGAGGCATGCGAGTCCGACGGCAGCATTGTAAATTATAAGCCTCTCCACTCGGTCATCCTCAATCTGGATGTGGACCACAAGGGCATAGATGAAACCGCGCTTATGTTCAGGGCCCTGGCAAGCAACACAAAAGGGAAAGTTTTCATCAATTCCGATGATAAGAATCTGCGCGGGCTTCACCTGGACAAAGCGGTCACTTTCGGGATGGATTCGCCTGCCGATTTCATGGCCAGCGATATTCGCATCGGACCGTTTGGTTCCGGCTTTTCTGTTCAGGGGGTGGATTTTACCCTTTCAGTTCCCGGCGCATACAACATCTATAACGCGCTTTCGGCGATTGCGGTCCTTTCTGTTTTGGGAGTGCCGGTCAAAAAAATCCCTGGGCCTTTGTCCGGGTTTACCGGCATAGACAGGCGGTTCGATATCCATTTAAATGCCGGTGGAAAGCTCGTAATAGACGATTACGCCCACAACCCGCACAAGATCGGCTCTTTCATGCAGGCGATAAAGGCGGTTAAAGACCGTGTGTGTTATGTCTTTCAGCCCCATGGCTTTGGCCCGGTGCGGATGATGAAAAATGAGTACATAGAGGCGTTCGCGCAAAACCTGCGAAAAGAGGACCAGCTTGTGCTTCTGCCCATCTTTTACCAGGGAGGGACGGTTTGCATGGATATCTCAAGCGAGGACATTGCCCGCGGGGTCAGAGAGGCCGGGAAAACGGCTGTTGCCGTTTCCAGCCGGAAGGATGTGCTGGACATGATCGACCTGTGGGACTGCTTTGTAATTATGGGCGCAAGAGACGAATCGCTTTCCCTTTTCGCCGCCAGCCTGGCGGAAAAAATAAAAAATTCTTCCCGCTGAAATTTAAAAAACCCCAAAATTGACTGTCCCTGCATTCCCTGTATAATGGGGTTGAAGGAGGGCTAGCAAAAGGACAATGAAAAAAAATGGGGTCTTTGTTCTTGCCACGGTCTTCTCGACTATTCTTTTTGTAAACGGCTGCAGTGTTTTCAAGTATGAAAGCCAGCAGACGGCCGGAAGTGAGACCTTTTACGAAGGCCGCCTCGATTCGAGGATCGAAAGACCCATTTCAGATGTCCGGAGCGCCGCGGTTGCGGCTTACAAAAATTTTGGGATCGGCATAAGCAAGGCGGTGAACGACAGGCTTTCAGGTGTTGTCCTTGGGAAGCTTGCAAGCGGCGATGCGGTGGATACAGAGCTTAGCTCCATATCCGAAGGAAAAACAGAGGTGTCGATAAAGGTCGGCGGAGACGGAAACATTTATATATCACGCAGGATACTGAAAGCAATAAAAGAGAATCTCAATTTAGCTCCTGATAATAGCTGAAAATCGCAGATTACCTGGGGAAAAAACATCGCGGTTAAAAAAAACTTAAAACTGGGGTTTTCGATCACCGAGGCCAAAGGGGACGCGATCTGCGGCGTTCTCTTATAAGATCCTTCAGGAGATCGAAAAAATACTCTAATAGGACCGCAGAAAAATTTTTAAAAGACTGTAATTGGGGCGCCGGTCTTGAGTGAAAGCTTGTGGCTGGCGCTCCCGCCGGAAACAAAGATCTCAAGAAGTCCGCTTGAGTTCACAATTCCGTGCGGGTCTTTGTCTTTAGCGGAAAGATAAAAATCGAGGAGCCTAAAGGTGCGCCCTTTTGCCTTAATGCGGATAAGGGCCTTTTTCCTTCCCAATTTTTCAAGCTCCCCGATGCCGATGTTCGTTATGCAGTTTCCAAAACGGTCCACATGAAGGACGCGGCCTTGGAGTTTTTTGTTTTTGTTTTGAAGCACAGGCTTTGGCAGGGGCAGCTCTATGGGATCGTTTATCTGCCTGCCGAACTCCTCCTGCTCCGCTCCTTTTGAAAGCCACGCCGCAACCGGAGCAAATACGTCCCTGCCGTCAAATGTGCTTCCCTGAAACCCGGGATGGCCGCTTTCTTTCTGCTCAATACTTATTATTTTTTCCGCTTCCGCGAAAAAAG
>JAKAEG010000214.1 GCA_021819985.1 Nitrospirota bacterium
TGTCAATCCTGTCGAAACCCATTTGAAGCGCCCCTGTCTGCATGATGTAGTCGATCTCAAGCGGGGTGAGGGTCTTGCCCTGTATATGTCCCTGTATCTCCGGGAAAAGGCCGTTTACCGCCATGTCGTGGATGCCCTTCTTGTAAAAGGTCTTGCCGGTCAGTATTTCTTCCTGGGGGCAGGAATAGAGCGTGTAAATAACCGTATTGAACCCTATGTCCACGGCCAGGATGTTGCCGGATGTGGGATTGTCGTGCAGGTGCGCCTTTATCCCGCCCAGCCCCTGGGGATAGATGGCCACATGGCCGAAATTGAGGGCGCTTTCTCCCTCGATACCCGTTAAGGAGCTTTGGAGCCCATCGATGGCGCCTGTCACCCCCTTTTTGGCCTTCGCGGTCTCCGCCTTCCAGAAGTCATATGGCAGGCCGACAACAAGTTCGTCATCCTGCCAGAGGCCCGCTTTCTCCGCGCAGGCGGACACGAACAGGGGATACATCTCCACCAACTCCTCGACGGTCCTCAGATACCGGCTGCCGGTCTCAAGGAGGGCCCTTTCCCCCACCAGGTACCTGTCCCCGCGGAAAGATAGCCCCTCCACACCCGATTTCGACTTCCTGAAGCAGCTCCTCACGATCCCTTTTTCACTATTGTGAAGCCATTTTGCCCTGCTAAAGCCCAGATCCACCACAAACATGGCGCACACCTCCTTTCTGATATATAGCGAGGGGGGCAACCGGGTTTCCTGTGGGTTTTTCATACGGGTTTCCCGTGGGGTTTTTGGGGGTATGGGGGGGTTGCCCCCGGCTCTATATATCTTCAGATATCTGGTAGAGACAATAACGGAGTTTGTTTCTTTGTAAAAATGTCCGATTCGATAACTTTGTTATCTCTGTGAATTTGTCAGATTTCAGAACTAAACGCGAGGAAGGAGGCCAAATCATGATCGAGGAGATCGCAAAAAAACATGGTATGGAGATTGAACAGTTGAGAATTCTTGTCAAAAAAGGAGTCATCCAGGAAACGCCAACGGATAGGGATATGGTATTTCTTTCACGGATGAGCCGCCTCTGGAAGGACCTGGAATGGCTGAAGATTTCTCTTCGCCATGCGATCAGGTCAAGGGCAAGGAGGGAAAAGTTTGTCATGGAACTGGACCTGACCAAGCCCGAGAAGTACGCCCTCAACAGGTATCTGAACTCCAGGGGGCGGCTTTCCGTCGAGAGAGTCACCCAGGAGGTCTCATATTATTACAGGGTGCCTCTAAATACCGCCAGGGGAATCGTAAAGAAAATGCGGACCAGGGCATATAAGGCCAAAGGCAGAAAGCGCCGGGAGGGAAGATTACGGTGAAGCGTTATCACAGAAGTTAAGCGCCAGAAGGCAGGCGGCCGCCCCGTGCGGGGCGGCCGCAGTCTAATCAGGCGATTAGAAAACAAGTTATTGCTGCTCAATTACTTTTTTCAAACGGCTAAACCCCGAGACCGAGGCGGGCCACCCGGCGTAAAACGCGATGTGCGTAATCGCCGCCACAAGTTCTTCCTTTGTGAGGCCGTTTTCAAAAGCCTTCTTAAGATGAAATTCGATTTGCTCTATGCGGTTCAGCGCAACCAGGCATGTGACGGTAATCAGGCTTCTGTCGCGCTGTGAGAGCTCGGGGCGCTTCCAGATATCTCCAAAAAGAAGCTCTTCCGTGAGCTGCGCAAATTCCGGCGCAACGGCCTTTAAGTCATCTATCGCTTTATGTTCATTAGTGACTGCCATATGCATCTCCTTTCTTGTTTTTTTGTTTTTATTACGGGCGCAGCAGCACTCCTTTTTTTAATTCTATAGCGATTTAAGGAAGATAAAAGGTTCAATTCATGAGCTGAGTGATAAAATTTTCATATATGGAGTCCAGACAAAGAGAGGGAGATTTTTTATGAAACCTTCAAAAGAAGAGCTTAAAAAGAAGCTAACGCCTCTTCAGTATGAAGTAACCAAGGAAAGCGGCACGGAGCCAGCCTTCAATAACGAATACTGGGACAATAAAAAGGAAGGCATATACGTGGACGTTGTTTCGGGCGAGCCCCTTTTCAGCTCCGGGGACAAATACGACTCCGGCACCGGGTGGCCCAGTTTCATGAGACCCCTTGAACCCGGAAATATCGTGCTGAGAAAGGACACGAGCTTCTTCACCGTCCGCACCGAGGTGCGAAGCCGCCACGGAGATTCGCACTTGGGGCATGTCTTCGATGACGGCCCTCCACCGTCAGGGAAACGTTATTGCATGAATTCCGCCGCCCTGCGGTTTATTCCCAAGGAAAAACTGGAGGAAGAGGGTTATGGCAAATACCGCAGCCTTTTCGAATAATTAAGCGGAACCAATGTGAAAAAGAGAAAAAATATTTTCCTCTCAGGCGCGCCATCCTCAGGCAAAACCACGGTCATTAAGAAGGTGGTCGCGGGGCTCAACATTCCGCCAAACAGGCCGGCAAATGGATTCTATACCGAGGAGGAAAGGACTGAAGGGAAAAGGACCGGCTTTACGATAAATACCCTTGATGGGAAGAAGGGCTACCTTGCCCACAAAGACATCCGGTCCGCCTTCCGCGTCGGAAGCTACGGGGTAAGTATTGAAAACATCGAGTCCATTGCCGTCCCATCTATCACTCCCCGTAATAACCACGTCATTACCCTCGATGAAATCGGCAAGATGGAGTGCTTTTCCGGGGTCTTCAAGGATGCGGCGCTCAAGGCGCTGGATTCCCCTAACATCGTTATCGGGACCATTACGCGCGGTGGCGATGATTTTATCAAAAGCATAAAGAGCAGAGGGGATATTGAAATCCATGAGGTGACCGTGAAAAACAGGGACCTGCTGCCTGATCTGATCCTTAAAAAGGTGGCTGGACTTCTTTGAGATCGGGGTAGGACTGTTACTGCCGGTTAAGATCGGATGTGTCCCGCCCCATACAGGGGCCTCTTTCACATTGCAAAGCACACAGAATTGAAATTACTGCGTAAGGCAAGTGATGCCACGGCGCTTACTTCTTCAGGAATCTCATATAGAAGGCAGCAAAAACCAAAACAATGCCGATATTCACCATCAGTCGTTCCCAGAATCGATTCTTAAAGAACAGTAAATCCACGCTAACGACAACAGCTATCAATGCCAAAATGTAAAGCACGACATGGATATTCCTTGGCATTTCAATCACCTCCAATCACCATCAAATATTTTCAGCAGATGCCTTCCCATGGAGCCGCTGGAAGCAACCTTAATTAAGCGGCATTGGCCGGAGAGTATGGATGAATGGTCTCGATCTTTCTGCCAAGCCGTCTGCCAGCCTCCTCTATATCATAGAGCGCCTGCAGGTTCATCCAGAACTCCGGCCCCGTATTCAGGAAGCGGCCGATCATGATGGCGGTTTCGGCAGTAATGCTCCGCTCACCCCTGATAATCTGGCTGAGGCGTGTCTGGGACAGGCCCGTCTCCTTGGCGATCCGGTAAACCGATATCCCCATAGGAACTAGAAACTCCTCTTTCAGTACCTCCCCGGGATGTATATTTCTTAAGCGTGCCATATGTATTACCTCACTTTAGTGACAGCCGGTTATCTCCACGTCATGTGCGCTTCCGTTTTGCCATCTGAAGCAAATGCGCCATTGGTTGTTTATGCGAATGCTCCATTGCCCTTTTCGGTCGCCGCTCAAACGCTCAAGTCTGTTATTGGGCGGAATCCTCAATGTTTCCAGCGCGTCCGGTTTAGGCATGCCTGAGCATTATTTTTTCCAGCATGCTCGCAAGTCCCGTGCCCAAAGAAAAGATATGTTCGATATTGAGGTTCTCTTCAGCCGTTCTGTCAAAAAATAAATGCAGCTCAGATTCAAGCCCGTCTTCGGGCCTCCAGTAACAGACCAGTATGGGGACCTTGGGAAAGGGTAACAGGATGACCGATAAATCGGCTTTTGCATGGGAAGGGATATTGGCATCTGCCCTCGTACCGCTGAAGATATTTACCAGGCTCTCGAACAATTCCGGATGAGTATCCGCGACTTTTTTCATCGGTTTCTCGCATCTCTGCTCGAAAAGAGGGTTCCATGACGCACCGTTTTTCAGTTCTCTGAAAGGAATCCATTCGCCTGCCGGATTCTTGCCGGCGCCAAACAAAAGATAGTTAAACAGCGGTATCGCAAACCATACATGCGTATGGCATTGCGAAGTGAGATTGCCTTCCGCATCAATTTCAAATTCCTTGCCCAGACATTTAATCTTTATTTTCCCTTGTTGCCCATTATTTTCCGCCCCTATGATCTCCGCCCTGGAAGGGAAATCCATCTTTGTAATCTTCTCTTTTAAATCCCTCTGCGAATCTTCCCACAACCGTTCCATGCTTGACTGCGCGCCTGAGTCTTCTTCAAATTGGCCAATGGCACTTTTGTCCAGGTGCGGACAATCGGCAAGTCTTTTTTGAGCCTTGAAAACGGCCGCGGAAAAGGCCATGCATGTTGGGAAATCACATCGCCTGCAGTTTGTCCTTGGCAGGATTTTATAAATTTCCAGCGGGCTGTTAAATTTCATTTGGCTAGGGCACGGTGGCTGAAATCTGCTGCGTTATTTCAAAATTATTCAAAATTGAGAAAATGATGCCTGGTAGGACGATCGCGGTTCCAACTTTTCCTAAATCGTGAAGCTGCCGACTGAAACTCCGAGGGCAACCTGGAAAAATCAATTTCGGGGACTCCGATCATCAAGTCTATATAACAATCATCACAGACGCTTTTGTCCATGAATCTGTAAATAACATTGTCTCTCAGGGTATCCCCGCATTTTTGACATTTCATGGCATCAGTATAACAGATTTTGGATGCAGGCCAGGGTGGGTTGTAGGGGCGCTGCTTGCTGCGCCCGTCATTTTTATCGTATTCGTAATCCTGGAAGGACATTAAAATACAAGACCTGATTCCCGGATTTGCAGTGTCTTTCCACTTTTATCCAGAGCGAATTACGTATGGTGTCCCTGGAATTCGTGGAAACGATGATTCAGAATGAGTACCGTTGTAATGAGTACCGTTGTTTTTTATTTGAGCTTTTTTAATAAAGCCTCAGCTTCTTTTTCTAAATACACTTCTGGTTGTCCGCTTGTCCCCTGAAACTGTATAAGAATATGGTGACCATTGCGCGTGCTCACTGAATATCGTTCTTCTTTTTGTCCATCAATATAGACTTTTTGCCCTTTCGCGCCGTTCTCCGATTGATAAAATGAATCAACCTTGCCGTCTATTTCAGACAAATGCCTTTTCTCTGAAACAATAACCAATCCCGGTTTATCATCTTTAATGGCCCTATAAAGATCCTCAGAAAAGCCAGATTCAAGCCCGTGATGGGGAGCAATCAAAATAGAGAGTCCATGCTTAGCGAGTAATGATTTCAACGAAGGCTGATTATCGGATTTTTCGTGCCATTTAGGGTGTAATGTGCTTTGTCTCCTATCAAAAATAGTAAAACGCTTTTCAAGTCCTTCACCTTCGTCTAAAAGGTGCTTGAAAGTATCCGGATTGATATCTCCCGGAATAAGTAGGGTATGGAAACCGTGGCGATAATAAATAACCAAGCTCATGCCGTTCCCATATTCCTGATCATTATCTGGGAAGATATCATTGATGACGGGCGGCCTAACATAATAAAGACCGTATTCCACATTCGGTATGGATTTAGAGGAATTGTAGCAGATTGTTTGAAGCGGCAACGTCCGACCTTCATATAAAGATTTATAAATTTCTATATTGCTTTCACTGCCCT
>JAKAEG010000215.1 GCA_021819985.1 Nitrospirota bacterium
AGGGGTTTCGTTTAATGTAATTTAATGACACGGGTCTAAAAGGCAGGAAACTGCCACCAATGAATAAAGAAATCTATTGAGGAATGATATGAAAATAAAAAAATTCAGCTCACGGTTTTTTCTGTTCTTTTTGCTTTCGATCTCCGTTGCGGTTTCATGGCTGGCCGGGCCCGCACAGGCCCAGGAAGTGCTGCGAGCGAGGCTCTCAAACGGCCTTCGGGTGATAATCGTACGCGATCCACTGGTACCGGTGGTGACCACTGCCGTCAATTACCTAGTTGGCTCTGACGAGGCCCCGGCCGGTTTTCCGGGCATGGCCCATGCTCAGGAGCACATGATGTTCCGCGGCAGCCCTGGGCTGACCGAGGACCAGCTTGCCCGGATCTCCGAGGAGATGGGGGGCAATTTCGACGCGGACACACAGCAGAGCGTCACCCAGTATTTCTTCACGGCGCCTGCCAGCGACCTTGATCTGGCTTTGCATATGGAAGCCATACGGATGAGAGGTATTTTCGACACCGATAAACTTTGGGGCGAAGAGCGCGGCGCGATAGAGCAGGAAGTATCGCAGGACCTCTCAAACCCGGAATACGTCTTTTACGCCACGCTTCTCAAGGACTTTTTTGCGGGGACCCCTTATGAGCATGACGCGCTTGGCACCCGCGCGTCCTTCGACAAAACCACGGGCGCAATGCTCAAGAAATTTCATGAAACCTGGTATGCCCCCAACAATGCCGTTTTGATCGTATGCGGAGACATAAACCCGGCAAATACCCTGAAGAAAATAAAAAGCATTTTTGAGGGCATCCCGGCCCAGAAAAACCTTCCCGCCCGCCCGAAGGTTTTTCTGTGCCCGGTAAAGAAGGCTTCCATACACATGAAGACGGACCGGCCATACGGAATGGTCTCGATAGCCTTCAGGATGCCCGGTTATGATAGCCCGGATTTCGCGGCGTCAGTGATACTTTCGGATGTCCTTTCCAGCCAGCGCGGAGACCTTTACGGTCTTGTCCCCGAAGGCAAAGCGCTGTTTGCAGGTTTCGAGCTTGACCCATTTCGCAAAGCAGGGCTGGGTTACGCGCTTGCCGCCTTCCCTTCCGGAGCGGACAGTGGAAAACTTCTGGCCGAAGTGCGCGGAGTGCTTCAGACCGCCATCAAAAACGGCGTTTCGGCGGACCTGGTTACGGCAGCCAAACTGCACGAGGTGGCCGACGCGGAGTTCGAGAAAAATTCCATTCACGGATTAGCCGGGAGCTGGTCGCAGGCTGTCGCCGTGGAAGGCAGAAGGTCCCCTGAGGACGACATAAAAGCCATACAAAAAGTGACCGTGGAGGACGTAAACAGGGTGGCCGCCAATTACCTTCAGAGCGGTCAGTCCATAGAGGCCGTACTCACTCCTGAAATATCCGGAAAACCGGTTTCATCGAAGGGGTTTGGCGGAACGGAGAAGACGGTTGTAAAACCATCCGCCCATGTGGTCCTTCCGGTCTGGGCAAAGAAAGAGCTGTCCCGGCTGTCGGTGCCGCGCACCACTCTAAAACCGGTCGTCAGCACACTTCCAAACGGCTTACGCCTGATCGTGCTGCCGGAGGCCATAAGCAACACCGTCAGCATTTACGGGCATATAAAAAATAACCCGAAAATGCAGTCTCCCAGGGGGCAGGACGGGGTAGATTCGTTGCTGGGGCAGTTGTTCTCTTATGGCAGCGCCTCGCTGGGCAGAATAGAGTTCCAGAAAGCGCTGGACGATATCGGCGCGAACGAGTCGGCAGGCGCCGATTTTTCCCTGATGGTGCTGCCCGGCCATTTCGAACGCGGCGTTCAACTGCTTGCGGAAAACGAACTCAGTCCCGCTCTGCCCCAGGCTGCGTTCAATATAATTCGCACTCAGACAGCCGCCTCAGTCAAAGGGGAAATACAGAGTCCCGGATTTTTGGCCCAACAGACCCTGAAGGAAGGCCTGTTCCCAAAAACCGACCCCAGCCTCAGGTATCCGGATCCAAAGAGCGTCTCCTCGTTGACCCTCAAGGATGCCAAAGATTATTATTCCAGGGTCTTCAGGCCCGATATGACAACGATAGTGGTAATCGGCAAAATAACCGCTAAAGAGGCCACGAAAGTGGTCGGCAAATATTTCGGCAACTGGAAAGCCATCGGGCCAAAGCCGGATACCGATCTGCCTTCGGTACCGAATAACCAGCCGTCCTATCTTACGGTGCCGGACGCAAGCCGCGTTCAGGACGAGGTCTTTATGGCCCAGACGCTTCGCATGAAGCGCACCGACCCGGACTACTACACATTGGAGCTTGGAAACAATGTCCTGGGCGGCGCATTCTATGCCACAAAGCTTTACCAGGACCTGAGAGAGAACACGGGACTTGTCTATTTTGTGGATTCGTATCTTCAGGCAGGCCGGAAGAGGTCCGTTTATTACGTGATCTTCGCATGCGACCCGGACAAGGTCTCCAGGGCATCCGCGATAGTGCTCAGGGACTTGCGCGAGATCAGAAAGGCCCCGGTGCCAAAGGACCAGCTTGAGCAGACAAAGGCGCTGCTTCTGCGCAAGATACCGCTTTCGGAATCCAGTGTAAGCCAGATAGCCTCGGGTTACCTGGACCGTTCGGCCAATAACCTGCCCCTGGATGAGCCGGTGCTTGCCGCAAAAAAATACATTAAGATCACCGGGCCGGAAATTCAGCGGGCCTTTTTAAAATGGATACGCCCGGACGATATGGTCCAGGTAATAAGGGGCCCTGCTCCAAAATAAATTTAAGATAGGCGAATATTAGAACCTGTCTCAAAAGCGATTCCGAAGCGAAAGAGAGCAGAAATTGTGGCAGCAATTTCTGCTGGAAGAGGGAGAAAAGGGGAAATCGCCCGGAGGCGCAACGTCAAAATGGATTTCCGCTTACGACATGCGGGAATGACGCCAAAAGATTTAAGACGTCATGCCCGAGTGTCTTAATCGCATCCATTTTGACGTTTTTGTGAATTGGCCAGTCTTTATCAAGATAAAATCGGGCGCCTGCGCGGGAATGACGTCCCAAAGATATTCCTGAGCCAAATGTATAGAACTGTTAGGGACACTGCGCTTACTATCCATTTACCTTGGACTCACGACGCGTCCTCCACCTGGACTCACAACACGCCCTCCGCCTCCCCTTTCTGGCAGTACGCGGAACGGCCTTTCATTTTCTTCCTGCTCTCCAAGTCCCTGTCCGAATCCGAAACCGAAGTATGGATAATAATAAGGGGAATAGTAGTAAGGATACGGATAGTACGGGCCATAATAATAGGGCGAATAGTAATAATAAGGATAATAAGATGGCTCCTCTTTCCAGATGAATATCTGTACGATCTCAAATGTGGGGAAATTGTAAACGGCCTTGTCCAGTTTCCCCTGCCTGATACCCTCGAATGTCCCCGCGACCGTTATCAGCCTGCCTTTTTTATAGATCATAGGATCCAGAATGCCGTTTGCTTTTGGCCAGATGGCAAAGTATCTTCCGCGGCCCGGATTCTTTTCAAGGTGGCCTTTTTTATCGACCGCCACATAAAGCGCCTCTATGACCGACCCCTCTGCGGTTACAGTCGTTTTGGCTATTATGCCGCCCAGAACAAAAAGCTTGCCCCTGCTGCCCGCCGGATTTGCGGCAAGCCCGGACAAAGAGAAATTCCTTGTCCCCTGTTCAAGGAGGTCTTTTCTTATCACTGGCGCGGCACAGGCGGCCAGCAAAAGCGTCGTTAAGATCACTATCCATGCCATGAGTTTCTTCATAATTAAATTATATAGCTTGCCAATATGGAGTCAATCTTTGGAAAAAAGCAATTTTGATATATAGGTTCTATTTTTTCACATGCCCCCCTTTGAAGCAAGGTATACAAGCGCACCCAAAATCAGGGCCTGCCCAATCCAGCCCAGAATGGAAACGGCTGCGCCCCTAAGCAGGCTTTTATAGTGTAGCGCCATGCCTGCCGCCAAGGCCATCGCAGCTATCGTCCAGAACGTGGCGGCCAGAAAGGAAAATCCGGCCAGCCCGGGGATTATCGCCAGCACGCGTATGATACCCGGCGCGTTTGAGAACCCCGCAGCGCTCATAAAGCCCCTGAAATTGGGGCCGGTCTGCGACTCGGGTAAAAGTTTCAAACCTATGAAATAGGCCAGATAACTCCATATGAGCCAGCTCAGAACGGCAGAAAAAAAGGCGGCAACAAACCCGACTGGGCCGGCTCTTAAAAATGGCCCGGCTCCGGCAGCCGCGCTTGAGAGCGCGACAACCGCGAAACTCTGCCACAATGCACTTTCACCGGCGGAAATCTCATGATAAAAATGCCTGTCAAGCCGGGCCGCTCCGATGATCCGGCCAAACCATGAAGTCCCCCGTTTTTCTATTCCCAATGACATTTTTTCTTTTTTCAGATAAAATTTTTCAGGCCAGTAGCGGGGAAAGAAGAAAAAAGACGGTTGCGACAAATGAAGGTAAAAGCAGGACCGCGGCAAGCAGGTTCCTTTCATCTTCGTTAAGGTCTTTCAAATTCCTGATCTTTTTCCTGAAATCCACGTTCATAAGGCCCTCCTGAGCGCTTTCAAACAGATTTTATGAGGCGGCGCGGCACCGCTTTTTAATTGCCTGTCCGGTTCTGCCAGATTTTAATTACCGTCCGGTGGACTGTTTCCGCCCGCTGCCCTCAAATCAAAGACCTGCCGCAGCGACGCGTCCGCCCTCATAAATTGGAAGCTTTTCTATTCCGCGATCTTTACCGGCGCCAAAGCAATGTCTGTTTCACCCCGGCCATCCATCCGCCTTTCTACATTTATTTGCAGACGCAGTAATAAGTGCTGCCTGTCTTGGTGCCTTTGGTTACGGTAGGCGTGGCAATGCAGCTTGCCTTATTATTGGCGCTTGCAACCTTATCACAGATCTGCTGAGCGCTATCCATGCTGCTGGATTCGAACGTATCGCTATAGCTGCCTGAAAGAAGCGGAAGCCCGGTTGTATTACTCATTCCAGGGTTCATCTGCTGCTGGTTCATGCCGTCCTGCGCAAGGAGCATTCCCCCGCTTAAGTTCATCTGGCGCTCATAGGAACCGGGAGTATTGGATGTGCCTCCGCCAGGCGTATTGGAAGTGCCGCCGCCGGGAGTATTTTCCATCCCGCCCGAATCCTGGGCCATTGCCGTCGCCGCGCCAAAGAAAAGGGCCAGCATAAATACAAACATTGCAAAAAAAGTAATTCTTTTCATGTTTTCCCTCCTTTTGTTTTTTGGGTTATCTACCGTACAATCTCCGTCCGTCGCCGCGGCCACCTTGCTTATTTATTTGCAGACGCAGTAATAGGTGTTTCCCGTCACGGTCCCTTTGGTCATGGTAGACGCGGCCGTGCAGCTTGCTTTATTGTTTGCGCGGGCCACCTGGTCACAGATCTGCTGGGCGCTGTCCATGGAGGCGGACTGGAATGTCGCTGTATAGTTGCCCGTGAGCGTGGGGAGTCCGCCGGTCGTATTGCTCATTCCGGGATTCATCGGCTGCTGGTTCATGTCGCCGCCCTGCGCAAGGAGCATCCCGCCGCTGAAGCTCATCTGGCGCTCATAGGTGCCGGGAGTATTGGAAGTGGCGCCGCCAGGCGTATTGTCCATACCGCCCGAATCCTGGGCCATTGCCGCTGTAACTCCAAAAAGAAGCGCCAGAACGAACACGAACAACGTGAGCATGGTAAATTTTTTCATTGTCTCTCTCCTTATGTTTTGGGATTTTTCCGGTTT
>JAKAEG010000216.1 GCA_021819985.1 Nitrospirota bacterium
AACCTCGTTTCAAGGAGGTTCTCCCCGAACTGTCTCGAAAGGTGCTCCCATGGGTGTAGCCAAGTACGTGAAAAACGAGAAGGACGCGATCCTGGAGGTAACCCTGCAGTCCGGGGTCAAGGTCAAGGGTAGTTACGGGCCGGAGGATCTCGACGCGGTCGGCTTCGACTACGAACGCGATCTCGCAGAGCCAGGCAACTACCCCTTCACCAGAGGCATCCACACCGAGGGGTACCGGTCCCGCGCGTGGACGACCCGCCAGTACTCCGGATTCGGGACCCCACACGAGACCAATGAAAGGTTTAAGCTCCTGATTTCACATGGGCAAACCGGCCTGAACGTCGCGTTCGGCACGGACTCTCTGGCCAGCTCGCCCTCTCTCGATCTTTTCGATGAAATGGCATTCGTAGCCATGCATTACCCTGGTGTGCGTCCTGAAGAGATGAAAAATAAACGTGACTAATAAAAATGAACGCATCATATTGCGTGTTTTTTTTGCGTTCACTGCAGCAATAGCCTTGTTCCTTTTTATTAAGGCTGAGCTTAGCCCGGACATTCCTTTCTTGCCCGGCAATCCGAATGCGGAATGGGTCCGGTATCCGCAGCCGCCCGGCGCCATGATCAAACCCAATTATCTGAATTCCGTATTTTCAAAAGAATTTGGGTTTACCCCCTCAGGCTCAAGAGTCCTGCTTGAGATACGGGCATTCAAACACTGGCGGCTCTTTATCAACGGAGAGGAAATACTGGCAAATGGTGATAGCGCAAACTGGAAAAAAATTAAAACTATTGACATTACCCATTATCTAAAGGCCGGACATAATAATGATATTGCCGTTATGGTGAGCAATAGCTTTGGACCTCCTCTGCTATGGCTTTATGTCCACGGTATTTTGCCGGAAATAAAAACTGACGGAACATGGATATCCGCATCCGGGAGCAGTCCGTATCTTCCGGCATCACTTGCCGATGACACCCGGATGTACAGTGCTTCTTTTCAAGCGGATACCCCCTGGGAATCCGTCTTAAAAAAATACCCCGAGCTAATTCTTTTTTTTATCCTATCCATATCCATATTTTTCATGGGGTCTCTCCTGAAGGAAAAGCACGAATGGGTTAATTCCTTATTTTCCCCCAGATCCGTTTTAGCGCTTGCGATTCTGTTTTTGGGCGCCATGTTTTTCAATAATCTGTTTAAGACCTCCCCCTTTGACGGATTTGATCCGAAAGCCCACATAAATTACGTGGACTATATCCTGCAATTCCATTCTTTGCCGCTGGCGACCGACGGATGGGAAGCTTATCAGCCTCCGCTTTTTTATTCAATCGTGGCACTTTTTTTCAAGGCAATTAATCATCTGCTCTTAAATAAAAGCAAGGCATTTCTTCTTTCATTTAAACTTGTGACATTTTCTTGTGCGATTGGCCAGGTTTATCTGGCCTACGTTGCCGCTAAAATACTTTTCCCCGGGGATAATTCCAAGCAGGTGCTGGCAACGGCGGTGGCCTCGGTGCTGCCAGTTAATATATACATCGCGCATTACATCAGCAATGAATCGTTATCGGCCTTTCTAATCAGCGCGAGCATTGTTTATACCCTCCGCCTTGTGACGCAGAAAGAAAACCGACAGATTTCATCCTTCTGGTTTCTGGGTGTTCTTCTTGGCTTGTCCCTTTTAACCAAGATCACGATATTATGTTTCTTGCCCGTGCTTCTTTTTGTGATTTTATACGATGCCCTTAAAAAGCGGTCCGGTTTGGCGGAAACGGGCAAAATTTTTGCGGAGATCTTTCTGCCCGCAATTTTTATTTCGGGATGGTTTTATATAAGGAACTGGATGCATTTTGGCAAATTAATTGTTACAAATATGAGCCGTTCACTTGGTTTCTTATGGTGGCAGGACCCGGGATATCACACTTACAGGTATTTCACCAGATTTGGCATGGTATTTGTGAGGCCGTACTATGCAAGCTTTCATTCCTTTTTTGATGGAATTTATTCCACATTATGGGGTGACGGTTTTTATGGCGGAGCTCTCTTCTATAGAGCGGCGCCCCCATTCAGACCTCCGGCTCCATGGAACTATGAATATATGAATATTTTATTCATTCTTGCGTTGCCCGCCTCTGCCGCCATCCTGATCGGTCTGGGGCGATTGCTTTACGGGGCCGTAAAAGAGCTGAATAAGGGCTCCCTTCTGCTTGTAGGCTCTTTTTTATACATGGGGTTTTCCATGATATACTTGTCTCTGAAATTGCCTTTTTATTCAATTGTTAAGGCTCACTATGGGTTGGGTCTTATGATCCCGATATCAATAGCCTGCGCGCTGGGGATTGACTTTTTGGATGAACAATTTAAAAAGGGCAAACTGGTAATAGCGAGGGCGTTTTTATTTGGCTGGTTCGGAGCGCTTATGATTACGGTTTTTTTCACGTTTACGATCCGCTAATCTGTCAGCTGATGAATACCGTCCTCCCTTAATGTTTTGCTTAACAGAATTTGTGCTTGCAGTCACTGACATTCTCAATTGCCAAGTAAGATAATTATTCCGGTTTGCAATTTTTTTTAAAAAAAAATTGCAAAGCCATCGAAAAGGCAAACCCCGGGTAACCGGGCGGCGCAAAGCTACCTGTCCCTTGCGGGATAGAGGGGCCGTCGAAGTGGCTGAATGTTTTATTTTTGAAAGCCCGCCTTTTCGAAGGCGGGCTTTTTTTATTGGGGCGGAATTATAAGAAAGAAAGGCCCCATTCAAGCCCGCCGGAATTCGCTTTTTTTTATGAGAAACAAAAAACACATAAATGGAGGTGTCGGATCATGAGTAGTGCGTATGCGAAGGTAGGGCTTTCCGGGCATATTATGCTCGACAGAAAAACTCCTGCTGCTGATATTCGCGATATATGCAAGGATTTGGCAAAGGGAGATAAAACTTTATACCATCGGCTCGTGGGCTTATGCCGGGTTTCCCGGAAACTGGGCTGTAAGGAGATCTACTTTACAGCATGAACGCCGGAGACCGGATCTTTGAATAACAGCTTTCCCGGCCCGCCGGCATGCGATAGAATAAGGCTGAAGAGGAATTTCAAAAACGTGCGGCAGATGCTGGAGAAGGAGCAAACTATGTATGCGGCAATTCGAAGGTTCGAGGGTATAAGCGATCCTGGAGAAATAGGGCGCAAGGTGAATGAAAGTTTCCTGCCTCTCATCTCCCGGATACCGGGGTTTGTGGCGTACTATTGGGTTGATGCGGGTGGTGGTGTGGTGATCTCCACCAGCATTTTCCAGGACAAAGCCGGGGCCGAGGAGTCTAACAGAATTGGTTTTGAATGGCTCGAGAAAAATAATTTGGCCCATCTGTTTCCAAAGCCTCAGATTGCTGTGGGCGAAGTTCTCGTGCACAAGGCTGAAGAGGTCGCAGCGCATGCCTAAATAACAGGCAGCGCGCAAGTAATTCCAATTTGGCCGGCAGGTTGGAATTTGAAAGTGCAGGGCACAAATGCCGGGCCAATTGGCCGGCGCCTTAAGGACGGCATTAAAATATTCTAAACCAGCATTACCGCACGGACCTGGTTCTGAAAGAAATACCGCCCTTTGCACAAATCCGCAGATCTCTAGTTTTATCCTCATTCAATAAATAATGGCGGAAGGAATAAAACTGGATTGAATACGCTTCGCGGTCGTTCATCGCGGAGTATTTTTTGCCTACCACAGCCTATCCCTTTAAAAATCCCTTTTTTCAATATGTTAAAATCAGGGGCCATGACGCGTGCCTGCGGGGATATTGAATCGGCGATGCTTAAAATATTGAGGACGGATTTCGGTTTTCAGTCGTTCCGTCCCAATCAGGAAGGCATCATCAAAAGTCTCCTTGGCGGGCGCGACGTCTTCAGTGTGATGCCGACGGGCGCAGGGAAATCGCTCTGTTACCAGCTTCCGGCGGTTATGATGGAGGGTACGGCTGTCATTATAAGCCCGCTCATCTCCCTGATGAAGGACCAGGTCGACGCCGCGCTTGAAAACGGCATACCATCCGCCTTCATGAACAGCACAATGGACAGCCGGGAAATATCGGATGTATACCGGCAACTCAAAGCGGGAGAAATAAAGCTGCTTTATCTCGCGCCCGAGCGTTTTGCCATGCCTCATTTCCTTGAGAGCCTTAAGACTTTTCAAGTCTCGCTTTTTGCGATAGACGAGGCGCACTGCATATCCGAATGGGGCCATGATTTCCGTCCCGATTATCTCAGGCTCTCCGTAATACCAAAGGCCTTTCCTTATTTACCCGTTGCGGCTTTCACCGCCACGGCGACCCTCCGGGTGCAGGAGGAAATAATCCGGAAAATAGGTCTCCGGAATGCTTATACCGTGCGCGCCTCCTTTAACCGCGAAAATCTTTTTTACGAGGTAAAACAAAAAAGAAATCTGGAATTGCAAATGCTGGAATTCCTCATGGAACACAAGGGCGAGCCTGGCATTATCTACCGGACGACAAGGGATTCGGTGGCAGAGACGGCCTCTTTTCTGGTCTCGAAAGGGATCAAAGCGCTGCCTTATCACGCCGGGATCGGCCCTGGGGAGAGGACAAGAAACCAAGAGGCCTTCAACAGGGACGAAGTTCAAGTGGTCGTGGCCACCATAGCCTTCGGAATGGGTATAGACAAATCTAACGTCCGCTTTGTCATTCATGGAGACCTGCCGAAGAATGTAGAGGGATATTACCAGGAGACCGGACGCGCGGGGCGTGACGGCGAACCCGCCCGCTGCCTCCTATTTTTCAGCAGGGGCGACATCCCTAAAATCCGCTATTTCATCGACCGGATCGAAACCACCGATGAGCACTCCGCTGCGCTGGAGAAGCTGAACCAGATGGCTGGGTATGCGTCTCATAACATATGCAGGAGGAAACAGCTGCTCGGTTTTTTTGGCGAGAATTACCCTGGTGACAATTGCCACGCCTGCGATATCTGTTCGGGTTCGGCCGAACAGTACGACATGACGGTAGACGCCCAGATAATCATGTCAGCAGTTTCCAGGACAGGGCAGCGCTTCGGCATAGGACATATCATCGATGTGGTTACAGGCGCCGATACAAAGAATATCAGGGAACGCGGGCATAATGAGATAAAAACCTACGGTGCCGGAAAACAGAAAAACAAGAGGCATTGGCAGGACATAATTTATGAATTGCTCGCACAGGACCTCGTGGAACAGGAGGGCACTCCGTACCCGGTGCTCAAACTTACCCGCAAAGGCCTTGACGTGCTCTACGGCAGGCAGCGGGCTTTCGGCTTAAAAAAGGAAGAGAGTGTTTTGTCGCGGCCGGCCGGAACAGAAGAATACGATCAAACCCTGTTTGAACGGCTCCGGGCACTGAGAAAAAGAATGGCCATAGAGCAGGATATTCCTCCTTACGTCATATTCTCCGACAGGACACTGCACGAGATGTGCAGGCATTTCCCCGGCACAAAGGATGAAATGAGAAGTATCAACGGCGTAGGAGACACTAAACTGGAGCGATACGGAGAGGAATTCACGGGGGAAATAAAAAACTATATTCATGAAAACCCCGGCATTAACATCGAGAGAAAAACAGCGGACGTTTCCCGGCGCTCTCCCTCCAGCGATAAAAAAGGCCAAAGCGCAAGGAACTCTTACGAGCTTTTTCAAAAAGGGTTGTCCATCGACGACATCTCTAAACAACGCGGCCTTGAGGCGGCCACCGTGGCTTCACATCTGGCACAGGCTATCCGGGAAGGCCA
>JAKAEG010000217.1 GCA_021819985.1 Nitrospirota bacterium
GCCCTCAACCGGAAAATTTTTTGGGCGCATCCGTCCAAAAAATTTCTTTGCAAGCGCGCGGCCCTGCTCCGCCACCGTCCTTTTCACCGTCTCTATCGAATCGGATAACGGGGTTTCCTTATAGAATTCCGCGCCCTCTCTATCTAGGCCGTAAAGCAGGAGACCCGCAGCCGCCGCGTATTGAGGGTCCCTTACGGTTTCCCTCAGTACGGTGCTTCGCACCCTCTCAGGCAATCCGGTCCGTACCGGAAGCCCCAGCCAGCCCTCGGCCATGGCCGCGATGTCCCTCATCTGGCTGCCGCCTCCAGTTATAACGGCGCACAGGGGCTGGTGCCTGATTATCTGCGGTTCCACTTCTTCTTTAAGGATCTCAAAGAGTTCTTCCAGCCGCATCCTGATGATCCGCGCCAGTTCCGGATGGGATATCTGTTTCGATTTGCCGCTCATGCTTTTTGCTTCGACGCTTTCTTCGGTCTCGAAGAGGTTGACCTTTTCCTGTCCGGCCCCATAGCGCCTCTTGAGCCTTTCGGCTTCTTTCTGCGGAAGTTTCAGCCCCACCGCGATATCGTTGGTGGTATTGGCCCCGCCGACCGGTATGACGCCTGCCCAGCGGAGCGTGCCCCCCTTGAAAAGGGCGACATCGGTTGTACCGCCTCCCATGTCCACAAGGACCGCTCCCTGCTGAAGCTCGTCCTCCTTCAGCACGGCAAGCGCGCTGGCCAGGGGCTGAAAGACCATCTCTATTGATTTCAGGCCAGCGCGTTCGAGGGCACGCTCAAGGTTTTCAAGCACCGCATGAGAAGCGGTGAGCACCTGCACTTTGACCTCAAGCCTCACTCCTGCCATGCCAAGCGGTCTGGCTATGCCGTCCTGGCCGTCTATAATGAATTCGGAGGGAAGCACGTGAAGGACCTCCCTGTCCAGGGGCACATATATGGCGCTTGCCGCGTCTATTACCCTTTCGATGTCCCCCTGCCTGACCTCTTTTTCCTTTATGCCGGTGGCCCCATAGCTTTCGGCGCTCCTGATGTGACTGCCGGAGAGCCCGACGTATGCGGACTTTATGTCTATACCGGAGGCGGACTGGGCCTCTCTCAGTGCCATGTTTATGGAATTGGCGGTCTCATCGATATCGATCACGACCCCTTTCCTCAATCCCTGGGAGGGGACTGTGCCCGCCGCCACTATATCGAGTCCGTCGCGGTCTGCGCGCCCCACCATCAGGCATATCTTCGTTGAGCCCACGTCAATGCCCGCGATATAACGCCCTTTCAAATCTCCCCTCCGTGAACTATGGCACGCTTTGTCATTTCAGGACGGTCTCCGTTACCGGCGTCACTATGACACGGTTTGCAAACCGCAGGTCTATAGAGCTTGCGTTTATGTTTCTCCTCTGTATCTCGCTTTCCAGCTCGGAAAGCTTGTCGAGTTTCTGCTCATAATCGCCGTAACCTACCAGAACGATCACATTGCCGGCCTCCATAGCCAGGTTTTCCGTGGGGACATCGGCCCGTATAGTCACCGGGCGGGAGAAATAACCCCGGTCCTTAAGCAGTCTTGCAAGGATGATACTTTCCCTGAAAGTGTCCGGATAGTGCAGCACATCGGCTATAACGACCGGCAGAAACGGGACCGTGCCCGCATTGACGGCTTCGAGGAGCCTACCGCTCCTGGAGGCAAGCCACATCGCCCCGTCCCTTTTTATGATCACAAAGGGCTTTCTCTCCTCAATGGAAACGACTATCCTTCCGCTTAATAATTCTTTTCTCACCGCAGCCGCTTTTACCCAGGGGGAAGAGAAAAGCCTCTCGCTCAAGCTCCTTTTTGAAATGCCGAACATATTCTGCCCCATGTGCACGCCAAGCAGTGCGATAAGTTCTTTTTTTGACAGGTTCCTGTTTCCGCTGATTGCGATCTCTTTCAGCGGGAAAAACCCGCTTTTTTTCATATAGCCAAACACTCCCGATGTTAGGGCCAGTAAGACCGCCGCAGGCAAAAGGAATTTAAACAGCAAAGACTTTCCGGCGGACGCAAAAAAAGCCTTTTTCCCCTTTTTCTCCTTGCCCCTTTTGTTTCTCACCCTTCGATGGCCTCCCTGAGGATCTCTTCCACCAGGGCCGGGAAATCCAGCCCCGCTGTTTTCGCTATCTTAGGCAGAAGACTTGTTTCGGTCATGCCCGGTATCGTATTTACTTCCAGCACCCACGGTTTTAAAGCGTGATCGAGAATGAGGTCCACCCTTGTGGCCCCGCTGCATCCCAGCGCTTCATGGGCGGCAAGCCCCACCCTGTGGGCGCTTTCGAGGGCCCCTGCATCCACTTCGGGGGGCAGTATGTATTGCGTCTTTCCGCCCGTGTACTTGGCTTCATAATTGTAAAAATCAAGCGAGGGCCTTATTTCCACCGAACCCAATATCCTGTCTCCAAGTATCCCCACCTGCACCTCTTTGCCGAATATCCTCTGCTCCACTATCGCCCGGCCGCTGAGCGAAAAGGCCTTTTCGAGCGCGGGCGCCAGTTCCTCCCTGCTGCCCACCATGGTTATCCCGATGCTGGACCCCTCGGTAACAGGTTTCACAACCCAGGGGAACGGGAAATCCAGCCCCGCCAGAGGCGCGCCGTGCTTTGCAAAATCTTTTTTATCGAGCGTGATTCCTTCGGGCACAGAAAGCGCCTGTTCCTTAAACATCCTCTTTGAAAACTCCTTGTCCATTGCCAAAGCGGAGGCCAGGACCCTGGAACCGGTATAAGGGATACCGGTGACTTCCAAAAAACCCTGAATGGAACCGTCCTCCCCATGGCCGCCGTGAAGCGCAATGAACGCGACCTCTACTTTTTCCTTCCTCAAGGAATCAGAGAGGTCTTTGCCAGCGTCTATAAGACAGACGTTATAGCCAAGCTTTTCAAGCGCGTTATAAATGGCGCCGCCTGTTTTTAAAGAGACCTCCCTTTCGGCCGAAAGGCCGCCCGCAAGAACTCCTATTTTTTTATCGGTTATTGGCATTTTCTGCCCGCCTTTTATCAGTTATTGACATTTGAAATTACCCTTATCTCGGGTTCGAGGACCACGCCGGAGCGTTTCTTCACTTCATCGCGCACCTTGTCCATAAGCTCCAGAAAATCCGCCGCGCTCCCTTTGCCCGTGTTGATAAAAAAATTTGCATGCATACCGCTTACCTCTATATCTCCCACACGCCTCCCCTTGAGGCCTGCCGCGTCAATAAGCCTTCCCGCTGAATTTTTTTGGCCTTCCGGATTTTTGAAAACACATCCCGCCGAGCGGGCGGCGAGGGGCTGTGTCTTTTTCTTCATTTCGAAATTCCTTTGCATCAGTTCCTTTATCTCTTCAGGCTTTTTCCCTTTTTCCAAAGCGAGATCCACCTGGAGTATCAGTCCGGAAACGGAAGACCTCCTGTACTTGAATCCCATATCTTCCTTCACAACCGTTTTTACTTTGCCGGCACTGTCCGCAATAAGCGCCCTTGATACGAGATCGCCTATCTGCAAGCCGTGCGCCCCGGCGTTTCCCGCCACAGCGCCCCCGATGGTCCCGGGTATGCCCGCCAGGGGCTCAAGCCCGCTCAGGCCGTTGTTCATGCAAAATGCCAGGACCTTTCTTAAGGGTTCGCCTGCCGAAACCGAGAGCGCCGCGCCGTTTCCTTGCGTTTCCCTGAGTTCGATTCCCCTCATGTCCACCGTCGATATAACAAGGGCTTTTATATCCTCATCCGTTATAAGCAGATTGGTGCCGCCCCCGACAAAAAAGACCGGTATGCCGGAGGCGCATTCCAGCAGACGGGAGAGAGCGTCCGCGTTTACCGGCCTGGCGAATATCTCGGCGCGCCCGCCTATCCTCACCGAGGTATGGTTTGCCATAGGCTCGCCTATCGTTACAGACGCGTCTTTGTCTTTTCCGGTCTGCCCGGCCTTCATTTCAGTTTGCCCGGTCCTCATGTACATTTTTTGATTTTGTTGAAAGTCTTTTCACCAGTCCTTCGGATACCTTCCAGACGTCTCCGGCTCCAAGCGACAGCACGACATCTCCGGCTTTAATATTTTCGATCAGGTATTCCATCGCCCTGTCCGCTTGCCCCACATATCTGCCCTTGTCCCCTATTTCCTGTTTAATGAGACCGAAGAGCGCCTCTGAGGTTATCCCCTCGAGGGGCCGCTCCCCCGCCGCATAGATATCCATTAAAAGCAGCTGATCAGCATCAACAAAAGAAACGGCGAAATCCCGCATCAGGTCCCTCGTGCGCGTGAACCTGTGTGGCTGAAACACAACGAAAAGCCTCGACGAGCCGATCCCTTCCCTTAACGATTTGATCGTGGCCCGCACTTCTGTCGGATGATGGCCGTAGTCATCATAAACGCTTACGCCCGCAGGGCGGCCTTTGAGTTCGAGCCTCCTGCCTATTCCCTGGAACGCCTGAAGCCCCTCCCTTATCGCATCGGGGGCCACATCCAGTTCCAGGCCCACGCCGATTGCGGCAAGGCTGTTTAGCACGTTATGGTCTCCCGGAATGGGCAGCTTTACCCTGAAGAGCTTTTTATCTTTAAGAAATGCGTCATACTCTACGCTCATCGGGCCCTTTTCAATATTTGCCGCCCTCAGGCCGGCATCCTTTGAAAAACCATATGTAAGGGTGCGGCGCTTTATATCGGGCAACAGCTCTCTGAGGCGGCTGTCTTCGATACAGACCACGGACAATCCGTAGAACGGAGCTTTATTCAGGAATTCAAGGAATGCCCCTTTGAGGGCGTGCATGGATTTGAAAAACTCCATATGTTCCCGGTCTATGTTGGTGGCAACCGCTATGGTCGGCGAGAGTTTCAAAAAAGAACCGTCGGACTCGTCCGCCTCCGCCACCAGGAACTCCCCCTGTCCAAGGCGCGCGTTGCTGCCAAGCGCGTTCAGCCTGCCCCCTATTACAACCGTGGGGTCGAGACCGGTCTTGGCCAGGACGGTCGCGATCAAAGAAGTGGTCGTGGTCTTCCCGTGGCTTCCGGCAATCAGCACTCCGTATTTGAGCCTGCCCAGTTCCGCCAGCATCTCGGCCCTTGGTATTACAGGCACGCCCTGCCTGATCGCCTCCATGGCCTCCGGGTTTTCGCTTCCGATGGCAGAGGAGATCACGACCACCTGAGCGTCCCCGATATTTGCCGGGTCGTGCCCTATCGCGATGCCTATCCCCATGGCGGACAGTCTTTCCGTCATCTCGGAAGCCCTCACATCGGAGCCGGTCACCCGGTATCCAAGATTCTGGAGCACCTGCGCAATGCCGCTCATTCCGATGCCGCCAATCCCTACAAAATGAATGGATTTATACCGCTTGTACATTTTTTTCTTTTTCCACTACCTTCCTTTTGAGCCGCACAAGACTCAGGACAAGCTCAGCCGTTTTTTTTGCGGCATCCGGCTGGCCCACCGCCTGGCTCCTTGCGGCCATTGCGTCTCTTTCAGACCCGTTTTCAAAAAGCCCTCTTATCTCGTGGGCCATCCGTTGCCCGGAAAGCTCATTATCCATAATGAGCCTTGCCGCTCCGAACGCCTCCAGTTTTTTGGCGTTGAACTCCTGGTGCGCGCCCGCATACGGATAGGGGACAAGAACGGCCGGTTTGCCCAGCGCGGTCAGTTCGGCCAGGGTCGTTGCCCCCGCCCTGCATATCACCAGGTCAGCCGCTGCATAGGCCTCCGGCATCTGGTAAACAAAAGGCAC
>JAKAEG010000218.1 GCA_021819985.1 Nitrospirota bacterium
GCCATAGTGGGGGCCAACGCGTTCGCGCATGAATCGGGCATCCATCAGGACGGGCTCCTCAAGGAAAAGGCCACTTACGAGATAATGCGCCCGGAAAGCGTGGGGCTTGGCAGCACGAAGCTGGTTTTGGGCAAGCACTCCGGAAGGCACGCGTTCAAGACAAGGCTGCAGGAACTGGGTTACGACCTGCCAGAAGACGAAATGGAGAGCGCCTTTCAGCGGTTCAAGCGCCTGGCGGACCAGAAGAAGGACATTTACGACGAGGACCTGGAAGTGCTCGTCTCAGAGACGGAGCTGTCCAAAACGCCTGAGGTGTACTCCGTGGCGGAGCTTCAGATTTCTAGCGGAACAACGGAGGCCCCAAAGGCGATGCTTAAACTGAACATCGCTGGAATTACGGCCGAGCATACGTCAAGCGGGGACGGCCCGGTGGACGCCACCTATAAGGCCATAGCGGCCCTCACGAATACCAAAAGCACGCTTCAAAAATTCGAGGTGAAAAGCATTACGGGGGGCATGGACGCCATAGGCGAGGTCTTTGTGACGCTTGAGGAAAACGGCAGGGCGGTGCGCGGACAGGGCGCGGACACGGACATCATAGTGGCCGCGGCAAAGGCATATGTAAACGCGCTTAACAAACTGGCCGCAAGAAAAAACCAGGGCGAAGAGCTTAGACCCGAACTCTAAAAATCAAACGGGCGGGAACACCCGCCCTTTTTCAATTCCCCTGCCTCACCGGCTTTATAAATATTAGAAAGTGATTACGATTACTATAGGGTGAAGGATTATCTTCTCGCTTTTCCAGTCTATAAACCAAAAGGTATCGAGACTTATTTTAAAGCGGCCGGGATTTATAGAAATTGCAGGAAGAAGGGAAAGACAATAAGAAAAACCATCGACTGCATCATCGCTGTCATTTGCATAGAAAACGGCCTTACTCTCCTTCACAAGGACAGTGATTTTGATTTAATTGAGGAATGCGCCGGATTAAAGGTATTAACGTGAGCTACGCTTACTCTTTTCCCGGGCAGGTGCGGTTCACCCGCGTTGCCGGGTCTTGGCGATAGTAGGCGGTGAGGACGCGGTAGAGTTCGGGGACGTGCTTCTGGAGGTCAATGGGACGGTCGAAGAACTCCTCTGTTGCCACAGCGAAGAACTCTGCCTCGTTCGTTGCACCGTAGGCGTCAAGGAAGGTTTTATGGCCCTTCCCGGCGAGGCGGCGCAGACGCAGGAATTCGCGGGAGCACACGGCCACCCATTCGGCGAGCTGGGCGCGGTCGGCGATGGGCGGGGTGCCGTCGGCAGCTCCGTCGAGCATGTCAAGCTTGTGGGCGAACTCATGGTAGACCAGGTTATGCCCTTGCTCGGGATGGCGGGCCCCGCGGACGACTGCATCCCACACCAGGATCACCGGACCTCTTGCGAAGGCCTGGCCCAGAATGGGGACAGAAGGCTCTACCGGGCCGTCCACGCGCTCGAATATGCCGGGGCGGTGCTCGGGAGGCACTACTGTGGAGGGGTAGACGAGGACCGACTCCACATCGCGGTAGTAATCGTGGGGGAGTCCCAGTTGCAGCAGACACGCCTGGGCGGCGATGGTGACGCGAATCTCATCAGTGAGGTCGAGCCCGCCACACCCTTCCCAGTGTTTTTCCTCCAGGAATACCTGTATCATCGCGCGCAGTTCGGCGCGTTCAGCGTCATCGAGCATGCAATAGTGGGCCATATTCGCACGCACGATGGTCTCCCACCCGGGAGGGAAGGGGCGCTTTCGCGCCTCGGCGCGGCGATGGTCGCGGAGCCAGTGGAACATGGGATAAAAATCAAAATCTCCTTTAGTGGTAGTTTAACACGGAGGGCGGTGCAGCCTCCTTTGCCGCCGGACTCTTCAATATATTGGAAGTCATGCTATATACTATGAACACTAAATTTTTGAAATTCACCGGGCAATGCGCGAAAAAATTTTCATGGCAAAGGCACTGAAGAAAAGAAAAAAACCTCTGATAGCTGCTCGCCTTCCCGGCGAATGCGCAAAGTAAAAAAAACGGGTTCTATGCAAAATCATACCTATCGTAACGATTCGACGACAAGGTCTGAGACAGGCTTTCCGATCCTCCAGGGGGTTTTACCGGTCAAACGATCTCAGGTGTCAGCGGATATCATCGCCGGCATCACGCTTGCGGCCCTGGCCATCCCTGAGGTAATGGGTTATGCCAAGATAGCCGGCGCTCCGGTGATAACAGGCCTTTACACTATGCTCATCCCGATGTTTCTGTTCGCTCTTTTTGGCTCATCCAGACATCTCGTTGTAGGGGCGGATTCCGCCACCGCTGCAATCCTCTTTGCAGGCCTCAGCACCATGGCGGCACCTGCCTCGGCACAATGGATGGCTTATGCAGGCGTACTCGCATTTATGTCGGCTGGACTGGTTCTCATGGCGCGCGTTATCCGCATTGGATTCCTGGCCGATTTTCTGTCGCGAACCGTTCTTGTGGGCTTTCTCACTGGGGTGGGGGTCCAGGTCGCATTTGGCGAAATCCCCGGAATGTTGGGTTTCACGGCGCATGGCCATGGTCCGGTCGAAACGATCATTAACACTTTCCGTCAAATCAACCAGGCAAGCTTTTATGACCTTGCGGTCTCCGGCGCAGTATTACTGACCATCATTGTGACAAGCAAAATATCAAAGAAAATACCGGGAGCGCTGATTACGGTCATCGGCTCCATCGCCGTCAGCTCTATGTTTCACCTGCGGCAGCACGGTGTACACGTGCTGGGCGTTATACCCAGCGGACTGCCGGCAATCGCTTTTCCAGACATCCGCTTGAAATGGGATCTGATAGAGAGGCTGTTGCCGATAGCCTTCTCCATGTTCGTGGTCATTCTGGCACAGAGCGCAGCGACTTCCAGGGCATACGCCGCGCGGCACAATGAACGGTTCAGCCAGAATATTGATCTGTTGGGTCTGAGCCTGGCCAATATTGGCGCGGGATTGTCGGGGACATTTACGGTGAATGGGAGTCCGACAAAAACACAGATGGTAGAGACTGCCGGCGGACTGAGCCAGCTCTCGCAGATCACGACCAGCTTTTTCGTTTTCCTGGTGCTCCTGTTCCTTACCGCTCCTCTCTCGTATATGCCCAGTGCAGTGCTCTCCACTGTGGTTTTTCTCATCGGCATCGAATTGATAGATATCAGGGGCATGCGAAGGATTTTCTTCGAACGTCCATGGGAGTTCTGGGTGGCCCTCATCACCACCCTGGCCGTAATACTTGCGGGCGTCGGGCAAGGCATAATTACCGCCATGTTCCTCTCCATCGTGGCCCATACCCGCCACGGCTACAGGCCCAAAAATGCCGTGATAAAAGCGGATGAGAAAGAAAGATTCAGGCCCGTGCCCGTGTCGTCTCCGGAGCAGTTGGCGCCGGGGCTTATGGTTTACCGGTTCACCCACTCACTGTACTATGCCAACACGGAACAACTGTCCAGGGAGGTCATGGAACTGGCCGGGGGGGCGAGGCCCAAGCTGCATTGGTTCTGCATTGCCGCTGGCGCAATCGATGACGTGGATTTTTCCGCTGCGGAAACATTGCGCTCGATTGCGAACGAATTGAAGGACCGGGGAATACGCCTGGTTATGTCAGATGTCTCGGAGCATGTCCGTGAAGAGTTGGACCGCTCGCTGCTGACTGAACTGATCGGCAAGGAATCCTACTATGTTACGCTCACTGATGTCCTGAGAGCATACCGGCCGAAAAAGGCCCCTAAATGGGGATGACCCCTCTGGCAGCGCCCGTTTTCTTGGGGCATCGTGTTTTCATTTAATAGCCGCTTCGCTATTTTTCCTTTTTAAATCGGGGCTTCAAAATTGCGATTTGAATTTATCAAATTCCCGACGGAGTTCTTCCAACTCCGTCCTGAGCCGCGTCACCTCTTCTTTCAGCATTGCGATCTCTTCCAAAGTAGCCTCAGGTCTGGCCGCAACCCGGTCAGGCGGAAATTGGCCCTCCTGAATACTGGGACCGCCCTCAGGCGATATCTCCCCGGAGAGCAGGTGCATGTATCTTGATTCTTTTCTGCCGGCCTCTCTTGCCAGCTTTATGACCAGAGGCGGGTCGTGTTCCATCAGGGCCCGCAGCGTCTCTTCAGTTTCGGCAAGGCTTTCGAGCGGGGCCATCCTGCCCGCGTTTAAACGAAGTTCGCCCGCGGTCTGCGGCCCACGGAGCATAAGCTCGGTGATGACCGCCGTTTCCTGCTTGGACAGATCGAAACGCGAAAACAGGTCCTGATAATATTTTGAAACCCGGTCTCCCGGTGCCCTGCTCTCGCGGGCAAGCCCTTTGTGCCTCAGCCCTTCAAGTCCTTTAAGCACGGTTGCCTCATCGAGCGAAAGGACGGGGTTACGGTTGGATTTCTGGTTACAGGCGTTCACAAGCGCATTTAAGGAAAGTGGATAATATTCAGGCGTCGTCATCTCCTTTTCGATCAGGCAACCCAGCACCCTCGCTTCTATTTCATTCAGGACCATATCCATTTCAGTATCACCGCCCTCCCAAAGCATTGATCTATGCGATTTCTCCCGAATTCCATAATTATATTATGCTTTAAAAGGCAGCGGAACATGCGGCCATTTTTGCTAAAAAATTCCCGCCATGGGGAGATCAAAACTCCTCGAAATGTTTACGGTGCATGTCCGTCCGATAATCATTCCATCAGGGCTTGAGACCTGGTCCATCGTGGTGCCGTATGCGGTATTTATGAGGTATTTGCCCCATTTCCATGCGTATGAAAGAGTAAGGCGCTCGTGTATGAAATGAAACAGATCCACGTTGTAGCCGGAATTGAAGGAAACGCTCGTCGCGGGCGTAAGCTTTCGCTGATAAGAGGCAAATATATCATACCCCTGCAGGGGACCGGTTTCCATAAGCCTGACGGTGCTGGCAATAGTGTCCGCCACTGAAGGCCGCCAGTTAAACCCGCCCTGATAGACATGCCCGTCATTAGGCACAAAATCACTTGCAACGAATGCGGCCGACCCGTTCACGTCCATTTTAGGATTCAGCCTATATACCACACTGCCTCCAAATCTATGGACCACAGGGGTAATGCTGTCAAGGTCATTTGAAACCGTGTTAAACCCGTAGCTTCCGGTTATGGTGGCTTTTTTACCTAACAGTTCATTGTCGCTGGCCTGGACCTGGACCCCGACCGGGATAGTGTTATTGCCGGAGTAGTATCCTCCCGTGGCCTGCGCGTCCATGACAACCGGGGCCAGCCTGGTAGTCTCATATTTCCACATGGTATTGAAGTCATATATTTCGCTGCCCTCGTCCATCAGTCTTGCGTGAGGGAAATTGTAATTTCCCGAGGCGCTGTAAAATATGGTGTCCTGGTCCGAGGGCTTCCACATTTTATGGCCCATCCCGATGCCTCTGTCGGGCCCTTTTGCATCGGAGCCAAAAAGGAGGGGCGGCGGCCCGGGCGATGAACTCCGGTCTTTTTCAAGCAGTAAGGATTTCCTGTCTGGAAGCATATGCTCTCCGGACCAGTCCGGGCCTTTGCTGTCCCCACCCGGAGCGCCGGGGCCGGTAATTACGGCAGACGCACTGTTTCCATACGTTGCCGCCGAAGCGAGAGCGGAAACAAGCTCCGGGGCCGGAGCGTTTTCTATATGATTGTCCCCCCCGAGC
>JAKAEG010000219.1 GCA_021819985.1 Nitrospirota bacterium
GCTTGGCGTTATGGGGTGGGCCGACCTGCTTGTGCTTTTGTGGATGCGGTATGACAGCCAGGAGGCCTTCGCCCTGGCCGGGGAGCTGATGCGCTTCATAAATGAGGAGGCGCACAAGGCGTCGGCCGCTCTTGCGGAGGAAAGGGGCGCATTCCCGAACTTCGAAGGCTCCATATGGGACAGACCCGGCGCAAAGCCCCTGCGCAACGCAACCCTTACGACAATCGCGCCCACCGGAACAATATCCATAATAGCGGACTGCTCAAGCGGGATAGAACCCATATTCAAGATAGCGTTCAAGCGCCTAGTCCTGGACAGCGAGCTTTTTGACGTTAACAAGTATTTTGTGGGCATGGCAAAAGCGCGGGGCTTTTATAGCGATGAGCTTATGCAGGAGGTCATAAAGAAGGGGTCCCTCAGGGGCATAAAGGATGTCCCCCGCGATGTGAAAAAGCTATTCAGGACGGCCCATGAAATAGCTCCGGAAGGCCATATAGAGATGCAGGCCGCGTTTCAGAAACACACGGACAATGCGGTCTCAAAGACAATAAACCTGCCCCGGAACTCTACCAGGAAGGATGTGGCAAAAGCTTATCTTTTGGCTTATCATAAGGGATGCAAAGGGATAACCGTTTTCCGTTACGGTACAAAAAGGAAAGGCACACTGGTCAGGCTCACGGAGCTAACGAACCTCGCGGATCTTGTGGACTAGGTGTGGTGAAGGGTGGACTAAGCTAAGAAATATGGAGATGCCGGGGATCGTTCTTGGAGTGAACGTGGACCATGTTGCCACGTTGAGGCAGGCAAGGGGAGGGACCGAGCCGGACCCTCTGATGGGGGCCACCCTCGCCATCCTGGGCGGGGCGGACGGAATAACCATCCACTTGAGGGAAGACAGACGCCACATAAATGACCGGGACTTAAAACTCATGCGCGAGCTTGTATCCGGAGTGGAGCTTAATCTCGAAATGGCCCCCGTAAAAGAGATGGTGAAAATAGCGCTTTCCGTTAAGCCTGAGATGTGCACCCTGGTGCCCGAAAAAAGACGCGAGCTTACAACGGAGGGCGGAGTTGACGTGAAGGGGGAATTCAAAAGCCTCTCCGAAGCTGTGAAGAAACTAAATGGCGGCGGCATCGGCGTAAGCCTGTTCATAGACCCGGACAAGGGATCTATGGAATGGGCGGCAAAGACGGGGGCCCAAATGGTAGAGCTGCACACGGGGTACTATGCGAACGCCGGGCAGAGGGACAGACAGAAGGAGTTGGAGCGCGTGCGGGCCGCCATTTCCCTGGCTGGCAGCGCTGGACTTCTTGTCAACGCGGGGCATGGGCTTAATTATTCGAACGTGCAGCCGGTAGCGGCGCTTCCCGGGCTCCGGGGGCTCTATATAGGACACAGCATAGTGGCCCGCGCCGTGCTTTCCGGGATGAAAGAGGCGGTAAGCCAGATGAAGGCTTTGATATTGGAGGCCCGCGGATAAGATGGCTAAAAAACCCGTTGGCGCATGGGATAACCGCGGGTGATACGGGGAATCGGGGTCGATATAGTCCGGATAAAAAGGATGGAGTCCGCCGTGGGCAGGTGGGGGCGGAGGTTCCTTGACAGGGTTTTCACTCAGGAAGAAATAGATTTTTGCTATAAGAAATCTCACCCCTACGCGTCCTTTGCCGTACGCTTTGCAGCGAAAGAGGCTTTCATAAAGGCGGCGGGTCTGAAAGGGATATCTTTCAGGGACATCGAGATAATGAACCTGGTATCCGGGGCCCCGGTCATAAAAAAAGAAGGAAAGCTGGCGGCGGCGCTTGCGGACTCCGGGATAGAAAAAATACATCTGAGCCTCAGTCATGAAAGGGAATACGGCATTGCCATGATCGTCATTGAGGGGGAGGGGTAAGGAAAAAATGTTCGGGAAACGCGAGCATATGCTTGAGATAATAAGGCGGCTTGAAAAGCTTTACCCCTCGCCAAAGACGGAGCTTGTCTACAAGACCCCGTTCGAGCTTCTGGCCGCAACAATACTCTCGGCGCAGGCGACGGACGCCAGCGTGAACAGGGCGACAGAAAAGCTCTTCAAAAAATTCAAAAGCGTAAAGGCGTTCGCGGAAGTCCCATTGGAAGAGATAGATAAAATGGTCGCGGGCATCAACTTTTACCACAACAAGGCAAAAAACATAAAGGCGTGCGCGGGCATAATCATGGACAAACACCATGGCAAGGTGCCGGACACCATGGCGGCGCTCCTTGAACTGCCCGGCGTGGCCAGGAAGACGGCAAACATAGTGCTGTCCAACATTTACGGAATAAACGAGGGAATAGCCGTGGATACCCACGTAAAGAGGCTCTCGCAGAGATTGCAGCTTACATCAAAAACCGACCCGGTGAAGATAGAGCAGGACCTCATCGCCATAACGCCCAGGGAGAGATGGTCTGACCTCTCCCATATGCTCATTCTCCATGGACGGCGCATCTGCACCGCCCGCGCGCCAAAACACAAGGAATGCGTACTTTTTGATATCTGCCCTTCAAATAATATCTGAACTTCGCCCTTCTGAAGGCAGAAACGCGATCCGGAGCAAAATGGCAGCGAAAAATCGTGAGGCGCTAATAAAACCTGAAAAAGCCGACGTTGCCTCTTAGGCTTGTGTTTAGTCCTCTAACCCTTTTATTATTAATCGTCTCAAAATAGTCTGAATATCCTATGTCGTCATTCCCGCGCGTCTTTAGCGCCTGATTTTAGCTTGATAAAGACGGGCCAAGTTAAAATGGATGCCCGATTAAGGTCCTCGGGCATGACGTACAAAGGACGAAATCGGTAAAGCTATTATGAGACCGTTATTAAGCGTTTAAGAGTGGAGGGCGATATGAACGACACCCCTGAAAAGCTGGACGGCGCTTCTATGGATGTATCCGCTGAAAACCGCGCCCGGCTAAAAACTTTATTCCCCACGGTCTTTACGGAGACGAAAAACGATAAAGGCGAACTGGTGGAGTCCATTGATTTTGAAAAGCTCAAGGCCGAACTCGGCACCTTTACCGGCCTCTTTGAAGCCCGCCGGGAACGTTACGGCATGGACTGGCCGGGCAAAAAAGAGGCGCTCCGGCTGATACAGACCCCAAGCGACGCCACGCTCAAACCCTGCCGCGAGGAGTCGGTGAACTTTGATACCACCGAAAACCTCTTTATTGAAGGCGATAACCTTGAAGTGTTGAAGCTTTTGCAGAAGAGCTACTACGGCAAGGTGAAGATGATCTACATTGACCCGCCATATAACACCGGCAAAGAGTTTATTTACCCCGATAATTATAGCGAGAGCCTGGAAACCTATCTGGAATACGCGGGGCTCATTGACGGCGATGGCAAGAAGTTCTCCACCAATACCCCCAATGAGGGCCGCTTTCATACCAAGTGGCTTAACATGATGTATCCCAGGCTTTATCTTGCACGGAATCTCTTGCGTGATGATGGAGTGATATTCATCAGTATTGATGATAATGAGGTGAGTAATCTAAAGAGGATATGTGATGAAATTTTTGGGGAGGAGAATTGTTTTGGGATTTTTCATTGGAAACGTAGACAGCGTGCTGATAGCAGGAATCAATCCAATGTTTCTCCCGATAGTGAATATATTATTTCTTACTCCAAAGGTAAGTTGGCCAGTCTTGTAGGCTGTAAAATCGATACTGAAAAGTATAAGAATCCCGATAACGACCCTAGGGGGCCATGGGCAAGCATTGACCTGTCTGGCCTTGCTACAAGAGCGCAGCGACCCAATTTGCATTTCGAAATTATCGATCCAGAAACAGGCGTTTCTTATCCTCCGAATCCAAACCGGGGCTGGTCTAAAAGTAAAGATAATGTTACGCGGATGATAAGAGAGGGGCGAATTCTTTTCCCAAAGTCCGCAACTGGGAGGCCACGAGAAAAAAAGTTTCTGAATGAACTTGACAGCACAGAAACTGGATTTTCAACATGGTTAGATCCAAAGATTGTTGGTTATACAACTAATGGTACACGCGAAGTTAGTGAACTCATTGGAGGAAAGTATTTCGATTTTCCTAAACCTTCATCTCTAATTCGTTTATTTGTTGAGCAAGCCACAAGGAGTCAAGATATCATTCTCGACTTTTTCGCTGGTTCAGCAACCACAGCCCATGCAGTGCTTGACCAGAACAAAAAGGATGATGGCAACCGCAAGTTCATTATGGTTCAGCTCCCCGAGCCTTGCGCTGAAGACAGCGAAGCCTTCAAGGCCGGATATAAGACTATCGCCGACATCGGGAAAGAACGGATACGGCGGGTGATAAAGAAACTTAATGAAGAACAGGAAGACAAGCTCGATTTAGGCGGAGCATCCTCACATGATAGAGGCTTTAAAGTCCTCAAGCTGGACAAATCCAACTTCAAGCAGTGGCGGAAACTTGCGCCGGATACCAAGCCAGAAGAAATAGAGAAACAGCTTTTTGACCACATCGACCACATTAACCATAAGGCAACGCCGGAAGATCTGCTCTTTGAAATCCTCATCAAAGCCGGTTTCATGCCTGCGGAAAAGGTGCAAACCATTACGCTTGTGGATATTCCAGTCTTCTCCATTGCTGATGGTGGACTCCTCATCTATCTTGCCGATATCGTAACAAAGGAATTGATCAACGCCGTTGCCGAAGCCGGACCCATGCAGTTTATCTGCCTGGACAAGGCCTTTGGCGGCAACGACCAGCTCAAGGCCAATGCTATGCAGACATTCAATGCCAGGAATATGGGCCGCGAGAAGGCAAACCAGGTTGTGTTCAGGACGGTATAGGGGGTGATATGGAAAAGAAGGACGACCAGAAAAAAAATAAAGCTTTAGTGCCTGCGGAAAGTTCATTTTTATTCTATACATCCGAAGACGGCAAGACCCGTATTCAGGTTAAATTGCAGGATGAAACCGTATGGCTTACCCAAAAGCTTATGGCAGAATTATTTCAGGTGTCGGTTCCAACAATCAACGAACATATAAAGACTATATTTAAAGACGGCGAACTGGTTCCAGAGGCAACTATTAGGAAATTCCTAATAGTTCAAACCGAAGGGGCAAGAGCGATTTCACGCCATGTTGATTTTTACAATCTGGACATGATCATTTCAGTTGGGTATCGGGTCAACAGCCTTCGCGGCACACAGTTTCGCATATGGGCCACACAGCGCCTGCGCGAGTATATCGTAAAAGGCTTTACCATGGATGATGAACGGCTCAAACAGGCAGGCGGCGGCAACTATTTTGACGAACTGCTTGCCCGTATCCGGGATATTCGTTCATCGGAAAAGGTTTTCTGGCGCAAGGTGCTGGATATTTACGCGACCAGCATTGACTATTCGCCAAACGCTAAAATATCCCAAGAGTTTTTCAGGGTCATTCAGAATAAAATGCACTGGGCGGCCCATGGCCATACAGCAGCAGAAGTCATTGAGAAGCGGGCTGATTCGACCCTGCCTAATATGGGGCTTACCTCATGGCAGGGCGATAAACCAAGGAAAGATGATGTTGCCATAGCAAAAAACTACCTGGACGGAAAAGAGCTGAATCTGCTTAATCGTATTGTTACCGCCTATCTTGAATTTGCCGAGCTTCAGGCGCTGGAACACAAGCCCATGTACATGAAAAACTGGATTGCCAAACTCGATG
>JAKAEG010000220.1 GCA_021819985.1 Nitrospirota bacterium
TTCTTTACCACCTTCCCAACGATCCTGTACCTGTGGCCCCTTTTTAGCTCGATATTCTGGTACTTGGAATTGAGGGGATGGAGGAATAGAGTTTTCCCTATTTTTTGAAGTTGCTTGAAGGTGGCCTCTTCCTCGTCTTTTTTCGCGACCACGAAGTTTCCGGGGACGATTTCTGCGTCCGGATTGACAATGATCACTTCCCCTTCCGAAAACTCGGGCATCATGCTGTCGCCTTTCACCCGCAAGGCAAAAACATTCTTACTCTTCACATCCGTCTCCGTCCATTCGTCTGGTTCGGCTGGGTCGTCCGGGCAGCAGCCCTGCCAGCCGCCTGCCGCCACCCAGGAGATTATGGGCACTCTCCTCATTGTTTTAAGCGGGGACATCTCGATATTGCCAGGCACATATCCGGTCTCAAGCAGGAACTCGTTTGGATCCGCCTGCAGGGCCCGGATGATTCTCATAATTACATCGAGAGTGGGCGATTTTCTCGCTCCTTTTTCGATGTAGTGTACGTACTCCGCCGAGATCTCCGCGATTCTTGCAAGCTCGCTTGCGGGCAACCCCAGGGCCTTTCGCCTTTCCCTTATGTACTCGCCAACTGTCATCATGGCATTAACTATAGTTCTATTAAAATATTTTTGTCAAGCATTAACTTCCGTTAGATTGACTTTAGTTCTAGGGCTCCATTATGTTTATACCTGAATTACGTCAGAAAGAGAGGGGCCATCAAATGCAATCGTTCAATCCAGCCAGAATCATCCAGAAGAGAAAGAGCCTGAACAAGACGCAACAGGACCTAGCCAGGGAAACCGGCCTGAGTAGCACCGCGATCTATTACATCGAGAAAGGCCGGAGGGCGCCAACCGCCGGGACACTGGGCCGAATCGCAAGCGCCCTCGAATGCAATGTCGACTATTTCTATGAGGAGAAACCTGACAATAGCGCCAATAACGGACAGCTTGTTTGATAAGGGAGGGAAATCATGGAGCCGTTTCGAATGGAGTTTGGTGGGGCTCTAACGGACGTATCTGACGAGGAGCTTCTTCATTGGGTCCGCGAAAACCTGCCAAAGATAAAAGGGCACGCAAAAAAATATCTTTCCTACTCGCCTTATGAACTGGAGGAGTTTGTCCAGCAGGCGTATGAGGCCGCCGTAAGGGCCTGCGAGCGCAGCCTGCGGATGGGCGCCACATTTGAAAAAATATTTTGGTCTTCCTTCCGGATTGCCTGCATCAAGATGACCTACACACATGGAGAGAAGATTGACGTGTACCACGAGGAATTCCGGGAATTCGGAGATGAGGATGAGATGGCGACCCGGGTGCCGGCGGAGTTTCTTGCCGGCCGGAAGGAGGTGTTTAGGTCGATGGACGACGACTGCCGCGACCCATTGGAGATTATCGACAGCATGTCCCCGCAGGAGCAGAAAATAGCCGTTTCCCAGGTCCTTGCGCTAATGGACCCGAGGGAGCGGCGGGCCTGGGAATTCCATTTCCAGGGGTACTCCGGAAGGGAGACGGCAAAGCTCATGGGCGTGACCAGGCAAAGAGTGCAGAACCTCCTGAAGCGGGGGCTCAGGCGCGCCAGAAAGCAGCTCGCGCAGAGATAAGCATATGAAGAAAGAAGAATTCGAAATACGGGACATCCGAAAGAAAGAGCAGTTCGTGGTCGATGACGTCTATTTGAACGGGTACGCAAAGCTCTGTGGCATCTTCGCGACAGGCGTTTACATGGCTCTCTGCCGCCATGCCGACATTTATCATCAGACCTGCTTCCCCTCCATTTCGCTCCTGGCGGGAAAACTCAATGTCTCAAAAAGCCAGGTGATAAGGGCCTTACAGATACTGGAAGACTGGAACATCATCCGAAGGGAAAAGACCGAGGGCAAAGGCAACCGGTACTTCCTCATCGACAAGAAGCACTGGAGGCCCGCTCCCGGACAATCGATTTCTGCCGGTCACCAGTGCCAGTCAGGCACCAGTGTCTCACAGAGACCGGTTTCTACCAGACACCGGTGTCCCACAGAAACCGGTTCCTGCCAGACACCAACCGGCGTCCACCAGACACTGGTACCGGTGTCTGACAGACACCCTAAGGATTCACATATAAGGATTCAAAATAAGGGAAAGAATATATATACCCCCTTTCCCCCTAAATCTGGCGAAATACCTGAAGACACCCCTTACGAAGAAATCATCTCCTTCCTGAATTTCAAGACCGGCTCGGCTTACGGGCATGAGAGACCAAAGACAAGGGGGCTCATAAAGGCGCTTTGGAAAGAAGGGTTCAGGCTGGAAGACTTCAGGAAGGTCATCGGGAACATGGCAGCCGCCTGGGGAGGGGACCCGAAGCTCAGGAACTATCTTAGGCCGGAGACCCTGTTTTCAGGCAAGTTTGAATCCTACCTTAACTGGAAAATTGGAGGCGATAATGGAGACCATGGAGCAACTGGGCAATGCCGGTCCGGTATTTCTTCCGGGCATAATGGCAAAAATGGCGGAAGCGGCAAATACTCCGGGATCGGCGAGGTCCTTGATTGTGGCGAATGAGGACAAAGAGGAAAAAGAGAGGGAGCGGATCGCGTTTGAGGCCGCAAGGCAAAGGCTTGCTGAGAGGATAGATTTTTATCTCAGGAAAAGAGGCGTCCCGAGGAGATTCCTCAATGCGAGGATTTCGGATTTTCCGCAGTCGTGGGGCAAGCTCAAGGACAGCAGGGAAGGGGTCTTCCTTACGGGCAGCCGCGGCGTGGGCAAAACGCATCTGGCCGCAGCCCTGATGCGGGAAGCTATGCTTGCGGTAAAACCGGTGAAGCATTTCGATACTTACAAGATCGATCTTCACAAGTTGCCCCTGTTTGTTTCAGTGCCAGAGCTTCTCCTTGAGATCAGGGATACGTATAGCGGCAATGAAATCTCGGAGAAGGAGGTCATAGACAAGTACAGTTGGGTGGACATGCTCGTCCTTGACGACCTGGGAGTCGAAAAGCCGTCCGAATGGGTCCTGCAGACGCTCTACATCATCATAGACAGGCGGTACCGGGAGGACCTACGGACAATTATTACTTCAAATCTCGGCATCGAAGAGATCGAGGAGAAGCTCGACGACAGGATCGCATCCAGGATAGCCGGCATGTGCAAGGTACGCATCATGCAGGGCAGAGATAGAAGGGTCCGGAAATCATAGGAGCGTGAATTGGAAAAATTATTGAACATAGACGAGGTCGCGGAAATGCTGGGGGTGACCAAGGGCGCCATTTATGCCTGGGTCTATCAAAAAAAGATTCCTCACGTAAAGATCACTAAAAGACTTTTGAAGTTCAGGGAGAAAGATATTATGGACTGGATTTCGCAAAAATCGGTCAGCGCCGATGCGTCAGTCTCCGGCAAAAGGAACAGGCATTATGCCAGACCGTCATCCAGCCTGTCTGGCGATAGCATTGATAGAATCGTCCGGAATGCTAAAAATGAAGTCCTTAACAGAAGTTAATAATCCGGTCCGCCCGTGTTACAATAAGGCCGGTATTTTCAAGCCTTGCATAGTCCCGGAAAGGAGGGCAGATTAATGGGACTATACAGGCGAAATGAATCCAACTTATGGTGGATGTCTTTTACCGTAAACGGGAAGATGCACAGACGTCCGACCGGAACTGACGACCGGAAGCTGGCTGAAAGAATCTTTGCGAAAATCCAGACGCAGATCGTCGAAGGCAAATGGTTCGAAGTAGACAAGGCCAGACAGTATACTCTTGATGACGTGATGGACAGGTTCATGGCAGAACACGCACCGACAAAAGAGCCAAAGACCCAGAAGAGCTATCGGAACTGTCTTGCTCACCTGAAGCCGTTTTTTTCAGGGATGACGCTGGACAAGATAGATACCGACGCGGTTCTTAAGTATGTCCAACACAGAAGGACAGAGGGCGGCAGACCCGGGACGCGGAACAGGGAATTGTCCATGCTTTCAAAGGCGTTCAATCTTGCACGGCTTTGGAAGTGGACGAAGGAGAACCCCTGCCAGCTCGTAAAAAGGGAGAAAGAAGACAACGAGATAGGCAGGTGCCTGACGGATGAGGAGGAAGAGAAGCTCATCGCGGCGTGCAAGGGTTTTCTTGGCGGCCAGCTCTACGAAATGGTGGTTGTTGCCCTGAACACAGGCATACGGCAAGGCGAGATCCTTAATATGAAGTGGGAGAAGATAGACCTCTTCAGAAAAGTCTTCGAGTCCTACAACGAGAAGACGAACTCCTGGAGGACCGTAGCGATGAACGAGACCGTCTATGACCTTCTGAAAGAAAAGGCAAAGGTGAGGTCCATGTCAGGCTACGTCTTTACTACCTCTGAGGACACCCCGATCATTGCCCGGAACCTGATAAGATCATGGTACCTTGCCCTTAAGCTGGCGGGCATTACCGGCCTCCGCTTCCATGACCTCCGGCACACCGTAGGGACCCGCCTCGGTCGCGCCGGACAGGACATCCACACCATAGCATGCATTCTCGATCACTCTCAGCTTTCCACGACAAGGCGCTATGTCAAACATAACGCCGAAAGCATGAGGAAAGGGCTCAGCGTGCTGGAGAGAAGGCATGCCTGATTTTTTCACGTTTTTTTCACAGTGGGCGGTTTTTGAAGCGAAAAGGGTCAGGCAAAATCTCCTAACCCCTTGATTTTTAAAGTGAGCCGTGCAGGATTCGAACCTGCGACCCGCTGATTAAGAGTCAGCTGCTCTACCAACTGAGCTAACGGCCCGCCGTTTTACGGTCTGAAAAACAAAACCGTTTCTTTGCAGACTTACATTATAAAAGGAGAGGCCCAATGAATTCAAGCCGGAAGCGAATATGTGCCCCAAGCGAGCCTTAAAATAAAAAAGCCCCCTCATTTTTCAGAACCATTTCCGGACGATTCTTTTCGGGATTTTCAGCAACGCCGTCAAAAAACAAAAAAACAAAAAACGTTTTTTTCCGTGATAGAATTTGTGCATGAGAGGCCGGCTGGCAGTTATGTTTCTTTTGATATCCCTAACGGGGGCTTGCACCTTTTACCAGTCCAGAAAGCCGGTCTACAATGAAGCCTCGCTTATGCAGCCCCTGCCAGCCGGCCTTATGGTCGGCCCACCGATCGTGGAGAGCGCTCCGCCAGCGGTCCTGGTCAATTCGGTAAGGCCTCTGCCGCCGGTGCTGCTGGTGCCGGGCAGGAACCTTTATTTCTACGGCAGCATTTATTACTATTACTGGGACGAGGACTGGTTTTTCAGCCGTAACAGGACAGGCCCGTGGTACCTGCTGGCCAAAAAAAATTATCCGGCAAGGGTGGAACATTATCAGCCTGGTCCCCAGACCACGACCGATATCGAAAAACCTTTGAAGCTCTACCCGCCCTTTAACCGGTAAGCCCGCCTTTTTGCTTGCTCAAAAAGATTTTTTCCCCGAAAAACCAGAGAAAAGAAAAAGTCCCCGATTGCGCAATTCGGCTTGACATCGTGTTGAGGAATCCGGTTAAATAGAAATTCCCTCCTCTTCCTGCTGATAAGGGGACCAAGGGGGTGAAAAGCTTCCCTCCGCATGGAGGGCAAGAGGGCCAATCGCAAAAGTTAAAGGAATTTTTCATCATCCAGCAATCCATGGGCC
>JAKAEG010000221.1 GCA_021819985.1 Nitrospirota bacterium
GCCAGAAAGTATGCAGCAAAATGCCGGGATGTTTCACATCCCCATGTAATACTCGGTTTGCGTACGGCGGGCTCTTTTGGCGCTCCGCTGGTCCATGCTCACCTGTTAAAAGAGGGATTCAGCAGTATATCGCGCATGACGATCAGGCCTAAGGAATTTCTGCATCCATGGGAAAAAGCGCGGATTAAAAAATTATCGGGCGCCCACGTCATTATCGTGGATGAGCCGCCAAGCACAGGGCAGACCCTTGCCAAATGCATCGAGATAATAAGGCATTGCGGTGCTACCCCGCGGTCGGTGACCATAATGGTCCCCTTGCATCCCGCTTGCAGAAACTGGCCTGACCCTTCAGCCAGGTCCTTCCTTGGCGATGCCCAGGTGCTGTCGCTTGAACCCGGGCAGTGGTATAAAGAGGGGCTCCTTTCGCCTGACGGATTCAGAATTTGCCTTTCATCCTATTTTCAACAAATGGGATTTGATTGCATTAAAGTTCGCGATACGGAGTATACGAAAAACATTAATAAAAAATTGGCCCAAAATCCCGACCGGGTGTTTCATTCCCGGTTGAAGAGAGTTTTCGAGGTTGAGGCCAAAAAAGCCAAAAAAGTCAAAAAAAACGAAAAAAACGCAACCCCCCCGGAAAGATTTGTAATTATGGCCAAGAGCATTGGATGGGGCTGGCTGGGCTATCATGCCGCAATTGCGGCATCCCGGATAGAGCGGTTCATTCCAAGGGTATATGGAGTGCGTAACGGCCTGATGTATATAGATTGGGCCGTGGCGGACATCGGAGCCAGGCCCCATGAGATCAACAGCGTGCCAGTGGAGAGGCTTGCCAGCTATATAAGCGCCAGAACCAATGGTCTCCGCCTGGATGAAAATCCGATGCCTCAGATCGGCATCTATCGCGAAAGTGGCCTTAAGCCGGTCGCGCTTATGCTCAGCAAAGCCTTTGGTCACAAGCTGTCAAAGCTGAAAAGGGAATGGGTCAGGGGCCATTTGGATAAACTGGAGTGCCCTGTTCCCGCGCTGCTTGACGCCAGAATGGCAAAAGAGGAGTGGGTAAACACGGGTCCGCAGCTGCTCAAGACCGATTTCGAACATCACGGGTTCAGTAAAACCGCTTCTCACAATATCACCGACCCGGCATACGATATTGCATCGGCAATGCTTGAGTTTGGACTTTCAGAAGTGGAAAAGGGTTCGCTAATAGGAAATTATATCGCCTCAACAGGCGATGCGTCAGTCAATGAGCGGTTGATCTATTACAAGCTCCTGGCCGGAGATGAATCCATGAGCAAGTCCCTGGGCAAATTAAACGGCATCGATCACAATACCAGTTATCAAGACCTCAATCTGAAATATTTGCGTTCCTGGAATTTTCTTGTTAACGAGACCGCGCGCTACACGGCGTCCCTGTGTGAAGGTACGCCTGTTAGAGACTGGGATGCTCCAATATTTTCGATGGATGTTGATGACGTTCTGGACAAAAACATATTCGGTTTTCCCTGCACTACCGGCAATGGGATCGCTGCATTGTCCATGCTAAGGGCGCACGGGGTTTGCGCAATAATCAATACGGCCCGCAGCCTGGAGGAGGTGAAGGACTATTGCAGGCATTACGGTTTCCCAGGCGCAATAGCCGAGTACGGAAGCGTCATATGGGATGATATTGAGCAATGGGCCAAAAATATGGTCCCGCCCGAGGCCTTGGAGGAACTGGACCTTTTAAGGAGCGAGCTGGGCAGGATACCAGGGTTATTTATCAATCCAAGGTATCATTACTCGATACGCGCTTACAGTTTCGGCAAGGAAAGGACGGCTCCAATCCCGGATGCAACGGTGGGCGAACTCATGCGCCGCCTTAAAATCAGGCATCTGAAAGTAAAAAAATCCTACATCGATACCGCGTTCATTGCCGTCGGTGTAGATAAGGGCAGCGCGCTTTTGGTGTTAAAAGAACTTAAGGGCATCAAACGCCATGTAGGGGCGGCCGGCGATACCGAAGCCGATCTGCCGATGCTGGTCGCGGCCAGCCAGGGCTTTTTAGTGAACAACAGCTCACCCGAGCTGAAAAAAAAGGCAAGGCGCTATGGAATAAGGACGCTCGGTTCCTCTTTCCAGGCGGGTCTCCTGGATGCCATAAATATCTTTTTACACGGAACTCGCAGAAACAATTGTAAGGTTTGCTCCGAAATCATGAAAAAATTGAGTTCCAAACCGGACCTTCTGCTGCAAATTCTCCGTGTCCCGGATATGAAACAGGCTCACCGGCTGTTTTCCTCTTTGAGCCTAAAGGCACTCGAGGCATTCAAGGACTGAAAGGCCAATGCATTATAAAAATCCATTCAAACCTGGCAAAATGAAATATCCGGAAATTTTAAAAAAGTATTTAAAAAAATATCTGGGTGCGCTCTTTTTTTACGGAGGGCTGTTTCATATCCTCAGGTTTATCAACAATATTACTGGAAAGCGGATAACGATAGTATCGTATCATCGGATTACTGGAAGACAAGTGGATGAAATAGAATCATCACTGCCTTTTCTGTTTACTTACCAGCGGACTTTCAAATCCCATCTGAAATTCATGAGAAAATGGTACAGAATAATGACCTTTGAAGATTTAAGCGCGCATATCCAAAATAAAGATATCCCGTGGGACAGCCTTATAATCACCTTCGATGACGGTTATGAGGACAATTATAGCCAGGCTTATCCGGTTTTAAAGGAATTAGACATTCCAGCGACTTTTTTTATCGTGTCCGGCAGGATCGGGGCCGTCGAATTCAAACCATTCTGGTGGGACAGGGCCTATTATTATTTCCGAAAGTTGAAGGAAATGAAAAGCGGAGGTGCAACCCTTTCTCTCGGAGGAGAAATGGCTTCCCTGTTCGAGGAATTCGAGGGAAACCCGTCTTTATTGTTCAAAAAACTGAATGAATGGGAAAGCGGAAAGATCGAAAATCTGCTTGATGAGTTCGGTAAACAAAATGACATGCCGGCTGAGGATTTGATTTCCTGCAACCGGATGCTGACCTGGGATGCCGTACTTGAAATGCGCGGTCATGCAGAGTTTGGCTCCCATACGTGCAGTCACGGCAACCTCCTGGAAATGGGCAGGGAAAAACAACTCGAAGAGATCAACGCTTCAAAGAAAAAGATCGAGCAAAAAGTTGAAAAAAGGGTGACAGCCTTTTCCTATCCAGCCGGAAATACGAACGAGCAGTTGAAGGCACTGGTCAGAGAGGCCGGGTATTCATTTGCGGTTACGGCGGAGAGGGACATAAATAGACCGGAGGACCGTTATGCCCTAAAAAGAATAAATATATGGGAAGGGACAGTCCTGTCGTTAAAGGGCGGGTTCTCGAAAGGGTACCTGGCTTGCAAATTGCTGGGTTTTTAATTCCAGATCCCGCATAAAACTGAAATAATGTCCATCCTGGCAAGAACATTCAGGCAGATGTCGTTGTATACGTTCTTTTCGATAATCACGCTTTTCGTGTCCTTTATATCCTTTCCGATCACAACCAGGATATTCTCAGTCGAGCAATACGGCGACTTTGCCATTGTAAATGCGACGATCCTTATTCTTCTGGTGGTCGCAAAATCCGGCATAACGAGTTCGTTTATCCGGAATTATCCGGAGTTCGCAGAAGAGAAAAAGAAATATCTATATTCGAGTTCCATTGCAGGCAGTTTCACCTTTGCACTGGCGGTTTTCCTGTTCTATTCAGTAACGATGCTTCTATTGAAACGACGTATCGGTACACAACTGACGGAAGTTTTTCTGATGGCGGGCCTCACGATCTTATCCGGGAGCCTGGATAACCTGTATTCCGGCTATTTAAGGGCAGAGGAAAAGGTCCTCACGTTGAATGTTATCGGATTTGTTTCCAAATTCGGCACGGTTTTATCCGGACTGGCGATATGTATGCTTCTGATAAAAAACCTGTCCGGCTATTTTCTGGGGGTAGTGATCTTTGATTTCGCAATGGCAGCGGGTATGAGCGTCTACTTTTATAAAAGGGGCCTTTTTAAAGTGGATGCTGTCTCTTTCGCCGTTTTCAAAAAATTATACGCGTATGGGTTACCGCTGGTATTTTATGAAATATCGACCCTGATAAACGACTATTCCGACCGGTTCCTGATCAAGTTTTATCTCGGCGCCAGGCAGGTCGGGATATATTCGGCCGCCTATAACATGTCTCTTTATACCCAGGGAATAATTAACAACCCGCTCTGGATGACAGTGTTTCCCATATATACGAAATTATGGTCGGAAAAAGGGCCGGAAGAAACAAAAAGGTTTCTGTCCCTGCTTCTGAAATATTATATCTGCATAGGCATAATCATGGTATTAAGCATGTCGCTGCTGAGTAAAGACCTGATTACAATTCTTGCCACCAAAAAATATGCCCCAGCCGCGCCGATCGTGCCCATAATCATATCCAGCGTTATGATATACGGGACTTTCCATATAACGGGCGCTGGTTTCTATTTGATGAACCAGACGCGGAAGATTGGCATTTACATGTTTGTCAGCGCCCTCATTAATATTGCTGTTAATCTGTTCATGATCCCGAAATATGGCATCATTGGGGCCGCATATTCGACATTCATCTCTTACGGACTGCTCACCATTTTGATCAATTACAAAGCGGGTAAACTGATAAAAGTGAAGTGGCCCGTCCGCGACATCGCATTTTTTATTTCCCTTGCTGTGATAATTGAACTGTTTTTAAGCCGGATTAATTTCACAAGCGCTTTGGATGATCTGATATTGAAATCGGCTGCCCTTTTCCCCGTTTACGGTCTGTTCCTGATTTTTTATTTCAAAAAGATAAACAAACTTAAATTCTCGAACATGAATATAGATTAAAAAGGTCTCTTTCTATTGATATCTATCCGCATAGGGCAACCGTGTAAAAAGATGCCGAAGATCTTTAAATAGACGCACTATGCTGTTAAAACCCAAACGGAATGCCTGACAAAAAAACATGTTAACCTCACTTTTTCAATCCCTGCACTTGGCCATATCCGCCTTCTTTGCAGGACTTTTCGTAATGTTGTATTCCATGTTCAAAAAAGCGGAATGGGGTCTTTTTTTGCTGATATTTTTGATACCTCAACCAAATATATGGTTTAAATTTTTAAATTTTCCTTTAGGTTCCTATTATCTTAATTTCATATTTTTGGCGGTTGTTTTTGGGTTGTTCATCCAGAATAAAGGGCTAGTAAAGAATGGCAATGGTAAATTAATATTAATTTTTCTTTTGGTCAGTTATATTGCCTTATGGAACAGCTCGATGCGTTTCTCATTGCCGTACCCCGTCTCTTTCGATAACGAGATGTTCAAGCCCTGGAAAAATTTTGCAATGATGATCTCAATGTATTTTTTGGGTCTAAGTGCGTTAAGAAATGAAAAAAATCAGAAAAAAGCAATTGTAATCATGGGAGCCGTTCTGCTGATCATTTCAATCAGGAGCATCGAATCTTTCACCGCGGGAGCTACTTTTGTCCAGGCGAGCCGGTATGGCGGCCCTTTCGAGACAGTCGGCCTTGGATGTAATCATCTAGGGGCCTTTATTGCCGAGTACGCTGCTTTTCTTCTGGGGCT
>JAKAEG010000222.1 GCA_021819985.1 Nitrospirota bacterium
ACTATCATTAGCGGTGAAGTGTTTTTAAATAATTTGCAGGCCTCGGGATAATGTCCCTTATCAGTGAGGATAAGGCGGGGCCGGGAATTCTCCACCAGTGAAACATTTTTTTGAGCGGAAAAGGAAGTGTCCAGGGCAATATATGCTTTGCCCGCTTTAAGAGCGCCTAAAATAGCAGCTATCAATCGTATCCCTTGTTCGAGAAAAAGCGCAACAGGAATATTTTCTTCTCCGGACCGCTCGACTATATCATGCGCAATCCGGTTGGCGGCCTGGTTTAACCCGGCATAGGTAAGCCGAAATCTTCCTTCCTTTACAGCCAGCCGTGACGGATATTTTGCCACCTGCTTTTCAAAGCGGCTGGTAATGGATTGATCGATTTCCGACCTTTCGAATTCAAAGAACGGTTTGTCAGGATAGACCCGGTGAGGCGCAAAGAAGTTTTGCCAGACATTATGCATTTCCCCTCCTTGAATTCCGGTCTTTTGTTTTCAACGGTCTCGGATCCACATTCTGGCGCATGCAGGCTTAGGAGAAGCCCCCAACGGTCAATTTAGGGCTCCAGAAGTCCGCCAGATCAAGCGCCCGTTCCTGCTTCCGGAACGCTTGATCTTTTGCTGTGAAGAATTCCTTGACATTGGGGGTGAGGAGATCTTTCCCCTTAAAAGCAGACGTCTAAATTTACCGCTTTCCAGGCCGGATGTCAATATTTTTGTTCCGGTATGTTATGGTGAGTGGTGGGGCAGTTTGAATGCGCATTCTCTTTCCTGCGCTTGAGCGTTCATGCAATTCTCCCTTTGCTTTTATCTGGGGATTACTCTATTTTTTACCTCGAGATTTTACACGTAAAATTTTACGCTACTGGCGGAAATCAAAGTTATACCTTGCAAAATATGCTTGCAGGCGCAGGAATATGCGGACATCAAATGAGATCCATCTCATTGACAGGCCTACCTTATAGTGCTAAAAGATAAAAACACGTCTAGCAGAATCATGGGAGGCATCTGGATATGTTTATGACCTATCTCTGGCAATCGTCAGGCATTTCTCCTAAAGACGCATATGATAAATTCTCATCTGATTTAGCCAACCAATGTGTTCAGTATAAAGATGCGTTCGGCGTGGAACCCGTCCTGAAAATAAAACAGATCGAAAATATGCTCCTGGGACAACTCCATTATGAGTATGGCGTTACCGGATGGGAACCGTGGGCCGACCTGGGCAACACCGGCATCATTTGGAACGGAGATTGCGAAGATTTTCTCGGCAAAAAAATGGACACTGAAACAGTCGCCAATATTACAAAAATTCTGGAGAACAGCCCGGAAGATATAAGCTCATGGAATGGAATGTTTTCAGTCATTGCCTGGAAGGGTAGCAACATATTTTTTGCGTCATCGGCAACAATGTGTCCAACACTCTGGTCTGTGGAAGGACCTGGAGGATGGGCAATGGGGTCACGGGCAGCGCCCATTTTAGAGTTGGCCGGTCTCAGAACCGATCCGGATATTGGAACTCTTGGCTTATACTTGTTATATGGATATTTTTTGGGAGGGCATTCAGCGTTCAAGCATGTCCATCGAATATACGATCGCGTGCAGATAAAAATAAAAAAAGATTCAAAACCTGAATTAAGGAGCTATATATCCATACCTCAATACCTGGGCCTGGAATCCGATGAGCAAATGCCCGGATGGGATGAGAGTGTATCTCGTGCAGCAGACCGCATTATTCAGAGAGTAAATACACAGATCAAGCACAGTGCCGAACCCGTGGTGCTTTTGACCGGAGGACGTGACAGCCGGACCATCGCTGCAGCCGCAAAAAAAAGCGGATACCGGTTCACGACTGAAACAAGCGGACCGTCCGATTCTGAGGACGTTGTCATTGCAACTCAAGTCTCTAATGCGTTGGAAGTGGTACACCAGCTTAAAGGTGACTTTATGTCTCCTGATAATTTATATGGTTGTATGGACCGGTTAAAATTGTGGGCACAGATGAACGAGGGCCTTGTGCCGGTCAATTATTGTTTCCACATGAAGGATTTCCTGTCAGCAATCCTTCCCGTTGCGATAGGAAAACATCAGTCTTTTCATGGGCTTACACCGGAAATTGCGAGTTCCGATGTCTTTCCCGGCTATCCGGATTTTGAACTTGATAAGCTTAAATCACTGAGTTTGAGCGATGCACATAAGTACTGCACATACGGGAACCGTTTCCTGAAGCCGAATAAACAGGCAGAGGCCCTACTCCAAAATATTTTTTTGGGAATGGATAATATTCTTTATGAGACCAAGGGAAGAGTCGACCATTGGATAGGGCTTTTTTGGTGGAGGCAGAGAGGGCTTGTTTGGGGTGCTGACCTGCGGTCTGCGTACAGTCTTAACTGGTCATGGATACCCTTTTTTGACAGAGAATTCATAAAACTAAGCTGGAGGCTTACCGTTGAACAAAAAGCTTCCGATCATTATTTATTTAACGTCATGGAAATTATAGCGCCAGCCGCAGCAAAAATAAAATATACTCAGCGCGGACTCTCAATCCGAAATGTTAAACTGGGGGATCGCATAAAAAGAAAAGTGTTGTCACACTTAAACTATTATCTAAACAGCGGTGTGGTAACAAGGGATCAGGATAAATCGGAAGCCCACCGGAAATTCTGGCAAAAGGTTTTTTTCAGTGAGGGAGAGCACCTATGGAACGAATTTATTGAAAAAAAGGATCTCTTGCATCTCATTCATTTTGATCCGAAGAATAATTTGCTTTGGGGACTTTCGACCATAGATATGATGGCAGATCTATTCTGCGCCCGAAGGGGGGATAGCTAAAAAAAAGCTTATCAGCATATCAAATTTTTCATTTGTCAAAGACATGCTTTAAAATAATACCTTAATAGCCCCAAAAAGAGCCTTTTTATGCTTTAAATTTGATACAATGCGATGCTTCAATCACAATCACAACTATCTTTTCCAGTTGTTCCCTTCTTTCTTTTTTCCATCTTCATCAATAAATATCTACGGGGCCGAAGTGATGATCGCTTGAGGATATCGTCCGGTATTGACTGTGGCCGGATTCATCGGCACAAGCGCCCCGCCCGCACCTATCGTGTACTGCGATACTGTATTATCACCATAGTTAGTCACATAGACATACTTGCCAGAGGGATCGACAGTAACGGATTGAGGCCCCTGTCCTGTGCTGACTGCGGCCGGATTCACCGGTACAAGCGCCCCGCCCGCGCCTATCGTGTACTGTGATACTGTATTATCACCATAGTTAGTCACATAGACATACCTTCCTGAAGGGTCGACCGTGATGGATACGGGTTTATATCCGGCAGGAACCACAGCTGGAGTCATCGGCACGAGTGCCCCGCCTGCGCCTATCGTATACTGCGACACGTTATTACTTCCATAATTTGCCACGTAGACGTACTTGCCCAACGGTTCTACAGTAATAGAGATTGACCCATCTTGTCCTTTCGGACGGACCCACCAGGGGGACATCGGCAAGAGCACGCCGCCTGCGCCTATCGTATACTGCGCTATGGTGCTATCGCCCTCGTTCGCCACGTAGACATACTTACCCGAGGGATCGACGATGACGGATTCCGGCTCATTTATAGTCTTAACCGTTTGGGGGTATAACGGCTGGAGTGCCCCTCCTGATCCCAATGTGTATTGCGATATGGTGCTATCACCCGCGTTCGCCACGTATGCGTACCTGTCCAAGGGGTCGATCGCGACTGATTCTGGCGTAGTTCCGGCATCGACCGTTGCGGACGACATCGGGGCAATCGCGCCACCTGAAACTATCGTGTATTGCGATACGGTGTTGTAGTTCTCATTAGCCAAATAAACGTAATTGTGGGAGGGATCGACTGCGATGGACCATGGATGCGACTTCGACACAGATCCTGCCGTTGCCGGGGTCATCGGCGCGAGTTGTCCGCCTGAAACTATAGTATATTGCGATACGGTTCCGTCGCCGTAGTTAGCCACGTATACGTATTCTGACAGCGAAGTTGCCCATGCGGCGTAAAGAGTGACATTTTCCAGGCCCATTGTAAAAGTCTGGCCCTGGGTGTAAGTTGTTCCGCTGCCGTCGGAATGAGTGTTCCAGCCCACAAACACATAGCCGTTTTTAAAGATACCGCCCGTATTGCCGGAAACCGTTACCGTTTGCCCCTCCTGGTAGCTGGTCGAGTTAACAGGCACGCTGCCGCCCGTATTGCCGTTTCCGTTATAGGTCAACGTGTACGCGGGGTTTGCGGTCCAGATCGCGTAAAGCGTGACATTCGAAGCCCCTATTGTAAATGTCTGGCCCTGCGTATAAGTCGTCCCGGACCCGTCAGCCGCCGTGTTCCAGCCCGAAAAAGAGTACCCCGCCTTTACGAGATCGACTGTATTGCCAAGCACTGTAGCGGTCTGTCCCTGCTGATAATTGTTCGGGTCAACAGGTGCGTTTCCACCGGTGCTGCCATTCCCGTTATATTTTACGTTGTAAACAGGTGTAACCCATAGAGCATAAAGGGTGACGTTCGCGGAGCCCATCGTAAAAACTTGGCCTGGCATATAGGTTGTTCCGCTGCCGTCCGCATGAGTAGTCCAGCCAGCGAAATTATAGCCCGTGTTAACGAGATTGCCCTTATTGCCAGAAACAGTGACATTCTGCCCCTGCAGATAATTGGTTGTATCAACCGGTACAGTACCATCAGTATTACCGTTTCCCTTGTATGTCACGATGTGCGTTGGGGCTAAGGTCCACATGGCATAAAGAGTTATGTCTGCCTGACCTATTGTATAGGTCTGACCCTGAGTGTAGGTCGAGCCAGACCCATCGACCGCCGTGTTCCAACCCGAAAAGGAATATCCTGTTTTTACCAAACCGCCCGTGTTACCGGGAACCGTAATTGTCTGACCTTGCTCATAATTGGCTGGCCCTGCAGGCACACTACCCCCTGTATTGCTGTTTCCATTATAAGTCAGGGTATATGTGGGGTCGATTGTCCATTCCGCATACAGCGTTATATTCTGCGTCCCAATTGTAAAGGTCTGACCCTGCGTATAGGTCGCCCCACTGCCGTCCGGCTCGGTATTCCAGCCTACAAATGTGTAGCTGGTCTTTACGAGATTGCCTGCATTTCCGGGAACTGTGATGGTCTGCCCGTTCTTGTAATTGGCCGGGCTGACAGGGACTGTCCCTTCTGTGCTGCCATTTCCGTTATATGCCAGGGTGTAAGTTGCCGCATTCTTATTGCTGCTGACTCCCGGATTGCTCCCATTGCCGCAACTGGTCAGAATCAGTCCGTATGCAACCATCATTAGTACAAATCCGGAAAAGAAAACGCGAGTCCATCTGAAAATTTTCACGATGTTCTCCTCTGTTCTTTTTTGGCAACAGCCATTTGTGGTGAAAAATTTTTTTCTGGAAAGATTCTTTAAAAGGCAATGCAAATTGCATACCGGGCATATATGTTTCCCCTTACTTTAGCAGGTTGTTGAAAAACACCTATCAAATGGTATGAATAGTGCATATCATTTTCAGCCTCAATAGATGCCGAAACGAGGAGGAAGACGATATGCGTGGTGACGATAAAAATACTGAAGGATTTTT
>JAKAEG010000223.1 GCA_021819985.1 Nitrospirota bacterium
AACTGTTGTAGACGGTGGAATTGACAATGACGACATTGAAACGGCTACTCAACAGGCTTCGGCTGTTCTCGAATCGCATCCTGATCTAAGCGGTTACTTGTGCTGCGATGCATCCGGCCCGATAGGTATAGCAGCCGCTATCAAAAAGGCCGGGAAGACCGGCAAAGTAAAAGTGGTAGGCATGGATGGGATCAAGCCCATACTCGATGCAATTAAAGAAGGCGTGATAGAATCCTCCTCGGCAACCATTCCCAAAATGCAAGGCTCCATGTCAGTTCTGATGTTATGGCAGGCATCTCTGGGTGTTCAGATACCCCATATTATTGATACGGGCATTGACGTGATCACACAGGACAACGTGGATATATTTCTGGCTAATGAGTCCAAGGACTCCGCATTTCAAACGGACGGCAAATAATTGTTTTCACTTTTTTAATGACTGCCGCCGCGCACGCACCGCACATACCAGCGGTTAGCTGCCCTGCCCTATTTTATCGAGCAGGTCACAGATCTCATTCAACAGATATTCCTGTTTCTGAAGCAGATCAACGGCTTTCTGCTTGTTGCCCGCGTTGCTCTCCCTGATGGCATTTACCGCCACATCATGATAGCGCAGGTGCAATTCCTTCATTGTGCCGAAGCTGGATGAATGACGATATTTTTCCCCGCCGCTCCTGTTCCATGCGCATACCTTGCAGGCCTCAACCGCAGGGATAATGGAAGGGTCGGTCCGTTCCCCGTTCACAACGCAGTTTCTGACCTTTCCATACATGATCCTATGGCCATCTTTAAGGGTCGTCAGCATTACGGCATCATTGCCGGTATTGAATTTAAGGGCGACGGCCCGAAGCCTTACTATAACGCTCAGGAGGGAATTTATTTCGCTGATAATTGTCTTTGAATAGCCGTCCACTTCCTCCGCCATATGAGAAGTGCCCTCGATGTTTCTGGCAATATCTTCCGATGTGGCGGACTGCTGTTCCACCGCACTGGCAATCTGCATAACCTGATCGCTTACATTATGCGTGGCCTGGACTATATCCTGAAGCGGCGCCCGCAGGTCTCTCATAAGGCCGGTCGCCTTGTCAACGCTCCCCGAGGCTATATTCATGGAATCCGAGGTCAGCCGGGAATCTTCCTGCACCGCGCCTATCTTATCTGAAATTTCAGCCGTGGCCCGTATGGTCCTTTCGGCAAGCTTCCTCACCTCATCAGCGACCACCGCAAAACCCCTGCCCTGCGAGCCTGCCCTTGCCGCCTCGATCGCCGCGTTCAGAGCGAGCAGGTTTGTCTGGTCGGCTATATCTTTAATTAAAATTACAATTTGGCCGATCTCACTTGTACGGCCGCTCAATCTTTCTACCAAACCGGCCAGTTCCATAGTCGAATTTTGCACATGTGCAATGGTCTGCACAGCGTTTTCAGCTATTGCCTGACAGCTTTGGGCAATTTTCCGGGCTTCCTGCGAAGCGCTGGCGGCCGCGGAGGCGTTATTCGAAATAGAGGTTATTGTGCTGGTCATTTCCGTGGCGGCGGCGGCAACTGCGCTTGCCTGTTCCGCCTGCAGCTGTGTTTTCTCACGGGCCGTATCGGCATTTTTCCGCATGGAGTCAGAGCCGGTAATGACACCGCTGATAGCCATAACCATCTGATTGATGACATCCGCAAAATAATTTATGGTTTTGTTGACGGTTTCTTCGATCCTGCGCGCGGTTGAATCGGTGTCATTGGCGTCAATATTTATCGCCAGATTTCCGCCGCTCATTGCATTAAGCGCTTCTTCAACGCTCCGTATGGCCTTTGCGGATCTCATTATGCTCAGAATAATAGGCACCCACAGCACAACTATCAGCAGGCCGATAATACAGCTGTACATAAACAGATGCGGGCCGGCAGGCATAAAGGCCGCATCCATGCCGCCCATGCCGCCTATAAAAAAACCGCCAACGAGTCCCATCAGTCCCATCAGAGCAATTCTGTACATGATATTCAATCTAGACAAAAGCGTAACCATCAACTTCCTCCGGATATAATCAAATAATCAGACCACCAACAGATTTTGCTGACTTGCCCAGGGCTCCTGGCTTTCTCATATAATCCACCATAAGTCAGCTATACATTTGAATTTTTCGAAAATTTATTCTTCCTCAAAACGCACCCAGGCTCTATGCCTTCAATTTTCCGGCCGGACTACCAACTACCCGGCAGTTCATTTATAAAACCATCCCACATTGATCCCTGCTTATATGTATTATCGATATTTAATTTACAAATCTTTAGCATTATTTTTTGACACAACGGGGAATCAGCCATGCAGACAAACCAGCCTTTTTTTAAGTATTTCTTACAGGAGGACGGCAGGTGATAATAATCCGGGTGAAGTCCTTAGCTGCGAGAGTTAATTCTTCGATTTGCTTAAGGAAATGCGATATGAAGATAAAAAAAGGGGGCGTCCGGGCTAAAGAAAATCTCCGGCGCCCCCCATCGGGTTTTGGGAATGCTTATTTTTATTTTTTTCAGGCGGTGGCAGTCTTTTGCCTGCGGGCAGCGCCGGTGACCCTGTTAATTATGGTGGATTCGCTCAGCAGACTGGCAAAACCCACTGAAAGCATGGCCACAAGAGACAAGACCAGCGGGTTAATGCCCGTGAGCGCAAGGATGCCGAGTGTTACAGTGCCTATGCCTACCAGTATCTGCACACCTGATGCGGCGTAGACAGCCTCGCGCATCACCTCGCGGATGGCTTCCCTCTGTTCGGACATCTGGCTCAACAGGGCATTCGCCCGTGCCGTTGCCCCGGCCCCCAGAAGCAGCGAGGCCCCGAAAACGATGGCAGCTATCGGGGTAAGCACGAGCGGCTCAAGACCTATGAGCGCCAGCACGCCCAGAACGATGCCCGCGCTGCCGCTTATGAACTCGGTGGTTATGCCCAGACCGAATTCTCTTACGTCCATCGGCACGCGTGCCAGCGAAAACAGGCTTGAAAACCTGGCGGTGACTGCACCACCCTCAAACAACAGTGATGCGCCAATAGCGATTGTCGCAATAGGCAGCATCAGCATGGGGAATCTGGCCGACAGACCGACTATTGAAAGCACGACGGCCCCAATGCTGACAAAACCCTCGGCCAGGGCGCCAGCGGCCATTATTCCTGTCGATCTCCTTTCAACCAATCCTTGTGCGGTAGACATTATGTGAGCCTCCTTTCATCGAATACAACCTGCCATGCGGACCAGGCCCGCACACAGGCAACATTCGGCCCTTCAATTATCATGCTGCAGCTTGTGCCTTAATGCAGGCTTTTTGAAGGGCCCTTCCCGTTAATACGTGGTCAAGGCGTGGTCATCGGGAACTCCTTTTGGAAGATGTCTTGCTAAATGACGTCTTACCTGGTTAAATGCTATCGCCGCCATAATTCGCTGTCAAATGTGATCCATTAATGAAGGTTTTTGTTTTTGCGGCGGCCGGAGTGCTTTCATGCCGGCTAAAACGCAGACTTCGTGAAAAATGGGGGAAGGGCGTGCACGTTTCATTAATAGAAGTCCTGAGAAAAATAAAGCTAAAACTCTGGCTTGCGTCAACGGACTGTTTCCAGTAGGATTTCGTCATGGTCTCAATTATGCACGGTTGGCGGGAAACCAGCCGCTGGAAGACATGAAAAACGATGGAAAATCAGACTTTCACTCGCAAGGGAAAGCTTTTGGAGTTGCTGGTCTTTCTGTTTCTCATTCTGCCCGCGCTCGTTTCTTCTTTTTTCATTGCCGGGCACATTGCCGGCATCGGTTTTCTTTTTCTGGCCGGCTCCGTAATCCTGAGAGACCTTTCCCTTTTGTTCCTGGTGCTCTTTTTCCTATGGCGCAATAGGGAACATCCGGCCGCCATAGGGCTCACAACCAGGGGGCTCTGGGCGGAGGCCAATATAGGCCTCTGGGTGTTCATCCCCCTCTTTTTACTCACCTCCGCCTTGGTAGGCTATCTGCACAAGGCCGGTCTGTCCGCCCCTCCCAGCCCGCTTCCTCTAAAGATTAACGGGACAGCGCAACTCCTTCTGGCCGTCCTCATGATAGCCATAGTAGCGGTTGCCGAGGAGACCATTTTCAGGGGATACCTGATATTGCGCTTAAGAGAGGTCACATCCAGCCCGGCAGCGGCCGTGGTCCTGTCAACCCTGATCTTTACCGTTGGGCACGGCTATGAAGGCCTGGCGCGGGTCGCGGCCGTCTTCGTGGTGGGCCTGGCCTATGCCCTTGTCTACCTGTGGCGCAAGAGCCTCATCGCACCCATCCTGATGCACTTTCTTCAGGATTTCAGCGGAATTGTCCTGTTGCAGTTGATAAAACAGCATCACGGCTGATACTCCCGCCGTTTCCGCTTAAGACCCCCCACATAAGAACGATGCCCTCTTGACAAATAATTGCTATCAATTTAGAATGAATCTAAATGATGAAACAGACACAAGCAAAAACAAAGGCAAAAGATATCTGCAAGGAGCTTGGGCTGAAGCTCACACCGCAGAGGATGGCCATACTGGCCTATCTGGACGGCAACACCGCGCACCCCTCGGCAGAGGACATATATGGGGCGGTATCCAGGCGGTTTCCCGGCATGTCCCTGGCCACGGTTTACAACACCCTGGCTTCGCTGAGGGACAAGGGAAAGCTGCTTGAGCTGACTATAGACCCCGCGAAAAAACGATATGACCCGGACACGCGGCCCCATCATCATCTTATCTGCCTGGATTGCAGCCGCGTAAGCGACATAGACCATGTGTTCGATCTGGATGTCCCCGATTCCCTTGGCTACGAGATCACGGGGAACCACATCGAGTTCTACGGGTACTGTCCCCAATGCAAAGACAAAGATACCGCGCCCCGGCTCGCACCGGGAAGGGGACACACGAAAGAGAGATAAAAAAATTCAACAAGCATCAAGGAGGTAGCCAGTTATGTGCCTGGACCATAAGATCGCCTGCAGCTGCGGAAAGGCCGCGGCAAGCTTTAACCTGAAAGACGACGCGATGCCCGTGGAAATAATAAGGGGCCTTTACTGCCCTGAATGTTCCGCCAACCTGGCCGTGGATGCCTCAACAATGATCGCGGACAACGGCTGGGTCATCGACTACGACATGGAGATAGCCAGGTTTGCCGCCTCATCCAGGCTGCCCAGGCGCAGCATTACCCCGGAATTTCTGTTTGATGAAGGGTACTGCACATGGAAGGGCGTCTACCCCGGAGACGTGGAGGACTCGGCAACGGAGAAGGCTGAGCTCCTGAAACTCCTCAATGAAGACCGCCAGAGGTATGTGCTTGAATTCAGGAAGTGGGCCATAGGGCGCATGGGCCGTCTGGCGGAGGCGGGCTGGAGAAAGGCCCAGGAAGCGTAACGGCATCCCCCAAAAAACTTAAAAAAAGAGGGCGGCGAAAAAGAAAAAGACCGCTCTCTTTTTTAAAAAAATAAAGACCGGACTTAACCGGCCTTTTCCCCTTCCTCTTCCATTTGGGAGAGGCGTTTTGTCTTCTTTATGAGGCCATCCATGTACTGCTTGAATTTCTCGGGCACCAGCGATTTTATCCCCAGCTTGTCCGCCCATCTGATAATCCCCTGGTCAGCCGACA
>JAKAEG010000224.1 GCA_021819985.1 Nitrospirota bacterium
CGGTATGGATACTGAGCGGCTCCGGGTAATGGTAACCTCCCCCGGCGGCACTACGCAGGCCGGACTGAACGTGCTTGAAAGCAGGGGATTTAAGAATATCCTTTATGATACAATAGATGCCGCAGCTAAGAGGGCCAGGGAGCTTGGGAGAGGCTAAAAAGCAGGTTGAAAAAATAAAAAAATGTTCGTTATAGGCAATTTCATCGCTGCCGTCGCAGAAGTGCTGGACATAGCACTTTCCTTATACATGTGGGTAATCATAATTGCCGCGCTCATCAGCTGGGTGAACCCGGACCCCTACAATCCCATCGTGAGATTCCTGTACAAGGCAACCGACCCCGTACTCCGCCCGATTAGGCGTGTGATCGGCACCTTTGGGGGCATAGACGTTTCCCCGATAATCGTAATACTTGCGATCTATTTCATTAAATACTTCGCCATAGCTTCCCTTAGGGAGCTTGCTTTCAGGCTAAGATGAGGAGGAAAGGGATCCTGCATGAGAATTACACCGCTTGATATCCAGCAAAAACAGTTCCCGGTAAAATTCAGGGGATTCGAGATGGACGAGGTCTACGCGTTTCTTGAACTCGTCCGTGAAGAGATGGAGGAACTGCTCAGGGAAAACTCCTCTCTCAAGGAAACGATATCCAGGCTGGACAGCCAGCTCAAGGATTACAAAAATATGGAATCGTCCCTGAAAGACACGCTTATGACCGCCCAGCAGATGGTCGACGATTACAAAAACAACTCCAGGAAAGAAGCCGAGCTTATTTTGAGAGAGGCCGAGATAAAGGCCGAAGAGATGCTCAGGGACGCCCAGGAGCGCGTTGTCAAGATACACGAGGACATAGTTGACCTGAAGGGGATAAGAAGGCATTTCAAAGAGGAACTGAAAAGGCTTATCCAAAACCATATACAGCTCATCGAGTTTGACAGGGAGAGAGAGGGCGTCGAGGATGAAGCCGCCCCAAACGGAGATGGTTCTTTCCTTAAAAATGAGTATGGAAATGAGGCCGATGAGTTGTGAAGCCCCGCTTTACCGCCCTTAAGGGCGTCAGCGATGTCCTGCCTCCGGAAACCGGCCTTTGGAGAAAGATAGAAAACGCCGCGTGCGAGGTCATGGGCCCCTATGGATATGACGAGATAAAACCGCCGGTAATGGAACAGACGGAACTGTTCCTGAGAAGCATTGGCGACTCCTCCGATATAGTGGCAAAAGAGATGTACTCGTTTACCGACAAGGGCGGCAGAAATGTAAGCCTCCGCCCCGAGGGGACGGCCTCCATTGTGAGGGCATACGTCGAGCACAACCTGTCACTCAGACCCGCGCCCCAGAAATTCCTCTACTTTGGCCCCATGTTCCGTTACGAAAGGCCGCAAAAAGGCAGGCAGCGGCAGTTCTATCAGCTTGGAGCAGAATGTTTCGGTGTCGCGGATCCGGGCATAGACGCCGAGATGATAACCATGCTCGTGTCCTTTTTGGAAAAGATCGGGTTGAAAGGGGTTTCCCTGGAAATAAATTCCATCGGGTGCAAAGAGTGCCGCCCCGCTTTCAAGGAAAACCTGAAAGCGTTCTTCACCCCTCACCTGGATTCCCTGTGCCCGGACTGCCAGCGGCGGTACGAGCAAAACCCTTTAAGGATACTGGATTGCAAGGTGGAGCGCTGCATCCAGATAAGGCAGAACGCGCCTCTTATCAGCGAGACCCTTTGCCAGGATTGCAAAGACCATTTTTCCGGCCTGATTGGATTGCTGGACGCGATGGGGACTTCCTATTTTTTTAACCCCCATATGGTAAGAGGGCTCGATTATTATACGAGAACCGTTTTCGAGGTGAAAAGCGAAGGACTTGGCGCTCAAAACGCCGTTGCCGCCGGAGGCAGATACGACCTGCTGGTCTCCGAGTTCGGCGGCCCGGATACCCCGGCAATAGGTTTTGCCGCCGGGATGGAAAGACTGGCCATGCTGCTTAAGGAAGCCGCGACCGGGGAAGAAGTTTTTCCCGGGGCGGCAAGCCCCGCTATTTTTATCGCCACGCTTGGAAAAGAGGCGGCGACAGAGGCCCTGAAGATAGCTTCACGCCTGCGGGCGGCAGGCAAACGGGTGGAGATCGGATGGAGCGGCTCGCTAAAAAGCCAGATGAGGAAGGCGGACAAGTCAGGCGCCGGGCATGTAGTCATGATCGGTGAGGACGAGCTGAAGACCGGAAAATTCAAATGGAAAAACCTGAAGGACGGCTCCTCAGGCGAGACGGCAAAGGAAGAGCTTTTAGCTAAATTTTAGAATCCTTTTTTTACCGGAGCAGCTTCACCCCACCACATCCAGTTTTCTTACCCTCAGGGTTTTTTCCACCCCAAGCCTCCGCGCAAGCGACCGGCATGCCTCCACGTCAACTCCGTCGGTTTCGACGACCGTAACCTGCACATCCGGCACATATTTCACGGACTCGGAGATGAAATCAAGGAGCGCTTTGAAGGCCTGCTTGTGAAACGGCTTGCACAACCTTTCATACGTCTCTTCGTCCTGTGCGTCCAGGCTTATTGAGAAGGAATCCACAAGCCCCGCCAGCTCCGGCAGGATGTCCCGTCCGTTTACCAGGTTCCCCTGCCCGTTCGTATTTATCCTTACCCTGCCGCCGTTTTCCTTTACCCATTTGGCCACTTCCTTTACAACGCCAAATCGCATAAGCGGCTCCCCATAACCGCAAAAGACAATCTCCGAATATTTTTTCGGGTCTCCTATTGCGCCTTCCAGGTCCATTGCGGAGGGTTCGTTTACAAGCTTCAGCATATGCCCCTTTACGAAATCGCCCTTCATCCGCACGCAAAAGCAACAGTTGTTCGTACACCTGTTGGTAACGTTCAGGTAAAGGCTGTCACGTATCGGGTACGCGATGACTCCCTCACCTGGCACCTCCCCTATTCCAAAGAGTCTTAAGCCGTTAACCGAGGTTATTCTGGCCAGGTCGCTTAAAGTGATACCCCTCAGTTGCGCAATATGTTCCGCCGTGTGCCTGACGTATGCGGGCTCGTTCCTCTTGCCCCTGAAAGGCTCGGGGGCAAGATATGGCGCGTCGGTTTCAACCAGTATATGATCATCCGGGACCGACGCGGCTACTTCAGCCAGCGCGGCAGATTTTTTGCTTTTGAACGTGACCGGCCCGGCAAACGATATATAAAAACCCATTCGGATAAGCTCTTTTGCCATTTCCATATCGCCGGAAAAGCAGTGCAGGACGCCTCTTATTTCCTCTCTGCCGGCGGCTTCGGCAAGCACACGGAGCGTGTCGATCTCCGCCTCGCGGGAATGTATTATGAGCGGAAGCCCGGTTTCTCTGGCAAGCTCTATATGTTTTTTGAAGACCTCTATCTGTACATCTTTGGGCGAATGCATGTAATGATAATCGAGCCCGGTCTCTCCTATGGCGACGGTCTTTTTTTCATTGGCAAGGGCCAGCAGAGTTTTATAGGCGTCGTCATCAAAATCCTTGGCGTCATGCGGGTGCACGCCAACGGCCGCGTAGATATTTTCATGTGAACGCGCAAGCGAAACGGCCGCCCTGGAGCTTTCAAGCCCGGAGCCAACCGTCAGTATATATTTAACTTCCGCCTCTTTGGCGCGCTCTATTACCTCCGGCCTGTCCTGGTCGAACTGGGACATATCCAGATGGCAATGCGTATCGATCAAAAAATTATTTTCCATTTTATTTTCAACCACGGGATTTTTTGATTTTTTTAAAAAATAAAAAAATCCCTGCGTCCACATCAGGAGCCGAATTTCTTGAGCCTGCCCGCGTTTGCAAGCGCAAGCGGCATGAGGGCGACCGACGGGATGATCCCAAGCTCTCCCTTCAGGCACTGTCTTTCTGAAAAACCCTCCGTGACCTCTCCAAGCACATAAGGCGCATGAAGCATTGCCGGCACCGGGTGCCAGCTGTGGCCTTTCATTACCGCGGGGGTGGAATGGTCCCCGGTGATGACGAGCACCTCAGGCTTAAGCGCGAGTATGCAGGGCAGTGCCTTGTCCGCCTCTTCTATCTTTTTCACCTTTTCGGCAAAATTGCCGTCTTCGCCATAAGAGTCCGTTTTCTTGAAATGTATGAAGAAGAAATCGTAATCGTTCCAGTTGGCCTTCATGTATTCTATCTCTTCTTCGAAGCTGCCCTCGAAATCGGGCGCTTCCATCCCGATGAGCCGGGCAAGGCCGCGGTACATGGGATAAGAGGCGATCGCCAGGGCGCGCAATCCGTAAGCCTCAAGGAATGAGGGCAGCCGCGGATGGGTCGAAAAACCCCGGACAAGAATATAGTTTTCCGGATGGCTGTCCTTCAGCAACTCTTCAACCCTGCCTATGAATTTACGGGTTATTGCGGCGGTCCTTTCCGCCTTGGGGTGTTTGGGGATCAGAGGGAGCGGGGCCTTGCCTTCCATCTGCGGGTCGGAATCATTGACCATGGCGGCTTCCGGCGAGAGCGCCTCAGGAAACCTCATGATGACCGCGAAACGGTGCTCCATCCCGGGGCCGTATATGAACTTTACCCCGTCTATTTCGGGTATTTCCTTTTGGAGCCGTTCCGTCACCTTGAGCATCTTAGCGGTGGACGGCCTGCCTGCCCTCCTGTCCGTTATCACATTGTTTTCAATGGTGGCGTAATTGCACCTGATGGCGATGTCCGTTTTTTTAACTTCAAGCCCCAGGCCCACGGCTTCGAGGACGCCCCTGCCTATTTCCCATTTCAGGGGGTCGTACCCGAAGAGCCCCAGGTGGCCCGGCCCGCTGCCAGGCGTAATGCCCGGCCCTACCGGAATATGCAGGCCGCAGGCCGACAGGACGGCCAGTTTGTCCAGGTTCGGCGCATGAGCGGCTTCGAGTTCCGTTTTGCCGATGAAACGTCCGTCAGGTCCCGCAAAAGGTCCTTCGGTGCCCCCAGCGGAGCGTTCAATGATGCCTTTATACGGCAGCCCCCCCAATCCGTCCATTACGAGAAAAACTATCTTGCTGCCGTTTTTTTGTAAAAGTCCCTTTATGGTGGTTTGCATAATTAGACATTTTACTCCAAAGCGGTATTCTTTGAAAAGAGAGCGCGGCCTGCTTTTTTTGTTTTGACAGGTCCGCTTTTTGGCCATTGACAAAACCGGGAAATTACAGATATAATTTTCGACTATGGGCGGAACATACACAACATTTCATCCTCACACAAGAAGAAGAAAGAGGAACCTGGGCTTTCTCCAGAAGATGAGCACAAAGGGCGGCCGCAACGTCATTAAAAGAAGAAGGGCAAAAGGCAGAAAAAAACTTACTGTCTAATCGGACGCAAAAAGCAAAGAAGCAAAAAGCCCTTTTTTATTTTAAAAAAACATCTTCAGTGAAAAAACTTGTCCTTCTGCTGATAGGTTTCTATCAGGCGGCATTGTCTCCTTTTTTACCATCGAGCTGCCGCTTTACTCCTTCATGCTCTGAATACGCAAAACAGGCTGTAGGGCGTTACGGGGCATTAAAAGGCGGTTGGCTGGGGATAAAGCGGCTCTTGAGGTGCCATCCTTTTAATGCGGGGGGTGAGGATCGC
>JAKAEG010000225.1 GCA_021819985.1 Nitrospirota bacterium
TTCTTGGAACTTCCTAATGTAAAGAGATTTACGGGACACTACACTTGTGTAGTGTCCCTGACAGTTTTTGTCTTTACACCTTTTTTGGCTGTCATTCCGGCTTGTCCGGGCAAAGTGCTCTTGCAATATGCGCTCCTGTCACCTTACACTTAATATGTGAAAGAAAATAATTTAAACGCGAAAACGAACAAAGAAGCGGAAACAACAGCACAAAAATTCCGTTCGGGGTATGTCTCCATAATCGGAAAGCCGAATGCCGGCAAATCCACCCTGCTTAACTCCATCCTGGGGCAGAAGGTATCCATAGTCACCACAAAACCCCAGACCACCAGAAACCGCATTATAGGCATAAAAACACTGGAGGACGCCCAGATCGTTTTTATGGATACCCCCGGCATACATAAAAATATGCACACCAAGCTGGATGAGATCATGATGCGCGAGGCCAGAGACGCAATGCGCGAGGTGGATATAATTTTATTCATGGTCGAGCCAAAATTCCCTGGCGAGGCGGAAAAAGAGATACTCGATCTCATAACCGGGGGCAGGAAGGATAAGGCACCCGGAAAGAAAAAAATTTTCCTGGTCATGAACAAGGTGGACACGGTAAGGAAATCGAAGCTGCTGCCTTTCATACAGGCGTATTCGGAGCTTTTCAGTTTCGACGAAGTGGTCCCGGTATCCGCCCTGACGGGCGACGGTGTGGACATACTGCTTGAGCGGATACCCGAATATCTGCCTGAAGGGCCGATGTACTACCCGGAGGACCTTGTTACCGATCAGCTTGAAAGATTCATGGTTTCTGAGATAATAAGGGAGAAAGTGATGGTGGCCACCTTCGAAGAGGTCCCGCACGCCGTAGCCGTCGAGGTGGTCCGGTGGGACGAACCGCAGGGCGAAGGCAAAAAAACGCAAGTCCGCGGTTTGGTCCGTATCAGCGCGGACATCTGGGTGGAGCGGGACAGCCAGAAAGGTATTATAATAGGTAAGAGCGGCCACATGCTCAAAGAAATCGGGCAGGCGGCAAGGCTTGAAGCGGAGAAACTGCTTAACGCCAGGGTGTTTCTGGAACTCTATGTGAAGCTCAAGAAAGACTGGCGGTCGGATACAAAATCCATATCGGAACTCGGGTTCTGATAAACACATGACGCAAAAGCGGTAAAAAAGGGAAAAAGGCAAAAAATAAAATGCTTATTGAAATGAAGGTGGAGGGGCTGCTGTTTGACCCACGGAGCAATATGTATATACTGCTTCTGCGGGAAACGGACGGCACCGCTACGCTTCCAATATGGATAGGGAAGCCCGAGGCGGATTCCATCGCCCTGGCCCTTGGGAAAGTGTCTACCCCAAGGCCGCTTACTCACGACCTTGTCAGGAACATCATAGACAATCTTAAGCTCAAGGTCAGCAGGATCGTCGTTACGGACCTGCTTGAAAATACCTATTATGCGCTTATCCACCTGACCGACGGGAAGCAAGAAACCCCGGTGGACTCCAGGCCTTCCGATGCGGTTGCCGTGGCGCTCAGGATGAATGCCCCCATCTTCGTCGAGGACAGCATTCTTGAACTCAAGAATTCTGACGAGCTCGAAGAGTGGCTTAAAAACCTGAAGCCGGAGGACTTCGGCAACATAATGTAAAGGTCCCCTCGCCCCTTGGGGGAGAGGGTCAGGGTGAGGGGTATTTTGATTTTATTCTTGATTTTATTCAGATGACGGGACGGACCGAGGGCATTGTCCTAAGGAGCCGCACCCTTGGCGAAGCCGACCTCATAATAGAATACCTCACGAAGGATTTTGGGACCCGCAGCGCCTTTGCCAAAAGCCCAAGAAAGATAAAAAGCCGGTTTGGCGGCAGTCTGGAACCATTCACCCACGCCCGTGTTGCGCTCACCGGAAGGGAAGACGCGAACCTCCCAAGGCTCACTCAATCTGATATCATCAGGAGCTTTCATCCGCTCAGGGAAAACACCAGGGGGTTCATAAAGGCCTGCCAGTTTGCCGAGATGGTCCTGAAGCTCATGCCGTCCGAAGGGCGAAGTCATGATATTTTCATGCTCATGTTATGGGGCCTTGACGGACTTGAGAAAGACCCCGCCTCCACTTTCGTCCCGCTTGTCTTTAAATTGAGGATCCTCACGCTTGCCGGATACGCTCCCGCCCTGAACGGCTGTACGCGGTGCGGCAATCAGGCCACGGTTTTTTATCCGCGCGAGGGGGCCCTTTTGTGCGGCGCATGCAGCAAAGAGGGCCCGGCCCTCGGACTTTCAGCCGCGCTTATCGGCCTGCACAAGAGCCTGAGCGCATTCCCGCTCGAAAAACTCTCCAGGATAAAACCTTCCGAATCCCTTTTGGCAGAGCTTCAAAAGTTTGTGGACCTGCATTTCATCGAGGGCGTAAACGTCCATATGAGAAGCGAAAAATTTTACTGACCGGTCGCAACAAAAAAACAAAAAACAAAAAAAGCGGCGCCTGTTGCGGAGCCGCTTTCGGTTTGCATGTCTTTCCCCCTTTTTGGCTGGATTTAGATATTTACGATTTTCTTCCTGAAGGCGATCAGGCCAAGGGCGAGCAGTCCGGCTCCGGTGAGTAGGAGGGTGGGGGGCTCGGGTATAGCTGTAAGCCCCGGCATCCAGGGGACATGCATTCCCGGAGTGTCAACAATGTCTATTTGCCAATTCGAGTTCGGGTCCTGGTTCCAGCTATGGAACCAGCCATCATCGTAAATCGCAACAGCTCTCGGATTGGTCGTAAAACTGAAAGTCAACGACTGCCCCGGCATAACGCCATCACCTGTTGGCAAATCCCACTCCACAGGTTCACCAGAGAACCCATCGATTATCCAAGGGCTGTCAGGCGTTTCGTTCTCAATGTCCGGAACCCAATCAGGCAGGTATATTTCGAAACCAGAGAAACCGTTGCCGCCGGGTGTATTAAAGGAGATGTTATTGACGTTATACTGCCAAAGATATTGACCACTTAAGGGGCCACTTGTCAGATCGGTAACCTTCGTGCCAATGTCCACAGAACCGTAATTTTGATCATAAGTTCCGATCACTGTGTCTGCCTGGGCCGGCAGGCCCGTCAGCAAGAGCCCCACGGTCAGGATGAGAGTTAATAAGCCTATTCTCTTCATTCCAAAAAAGTCCTCCTTGTAGTTTTTATTGCTCAAGAACATTCCCATTCTCTCTTTTTTGCTATTAGGAAGTACCCGGACACCGCGCCCCCCTTGCAACTTTCGGTTATTAAGCTGATATTTTAATGCAACTTAAAGTTGTATGCAAGCGCTATGCCATGGAAGCTATTCCGTGCAACTGGTGATTTTTAAAAGAAAAGATTAAAAACCGAATTGTTTAAAAAATAATAAGTGTAAAGCTTCTCCAGAGGGATGTAAAATAATTCGACAAGAGAGCGGAATTCCGGGTAGAGCAGATCAGCTATTTTTATCATGTGCGCCCAATCTGAAATTTTTCTTTTGTATTATCATATAAAGTAAAGATTTTTTTCCCGGAGGAAAAGCTGAATATGAAATTAAGCATCATGGGTTTTTTGGCAATAGGTTTTCTTCTTTTGTCCGGGAGCGCTTTTGCCCAGGAGGGCCTCGCGGGGGGCGCCATCTCCATTTCCGCTTCTGAAAAAGGTTTTTTTGAGCCCGATACCGCGGAGCTTGCATTTTCGGTGGAGACTCAAAAAGCTCAAAAAACCGTGGAGCTTGCGGTGCAGGAAAACGCCGGCAAGGCGCAGACATTGGTGAATGCTCTTAATGTGTTCGTTAATGAGCAAATCGGAGATTCGATCAGCACCTCAAAATATTCCGTCCAGCCCGTTTATGAATGGAATGAAAAGCAAAAGAAAAGCATTTTGGCCGGCTACATGGTAATAAACGAGGTCCTGGTTAAAATTCATCATACGGAGCTTGTGGGCCAGGTAATAGACAAGGCGGTCGCATCCGGGGCAAACAAGGTGGAGTCCATTAATTTCATACTCGCGAAAGAGACCGCCTACTGCGGGGGGCTTATCACGAAAGCGGCCGGAAACGCGAGGCAGGAGGCCCAGTCGCTGGCATCCTCACTGGGAGTGAAACTTGGAAAATTGAAAAGCGCCTCTCCTACCTGCGCGCCCGTTCGCAAAACCGGTTACACAGGAGCGCCCATGCTGATGGAGCAGGCCCAGGGCCCGTCAAGAACTCCGGTGGAAGCGGGGCAGATCGAGCTTAAGGCCACGGTAAATGTAGTCTTCCATATCGAGTAATGGACACGCCCGTAACGAATAATGGACACGATTGAGAAGCTTTCTGTTTTGTCGGCGGATTCCCGGTATGACCTTGCGTGCGCATGCGGCACTTCAAGGGAAGACCACAGGAAAAGAGGACAGGAAGGCAAGTGGCTTTATCCTGTGGCCCTGCCGCAAGGGGGCTATTCGGTTCTCCTTAAAACGCTGCTTTCAAACTCATGCAGGAACGACTGCGGGTACTGCCCTCTTCGAGCCGGTACCGATATCAGGCGCTGCACCCTTCAGCCGGAAGAGGTCGCGAACGTTTTCATGGAATATCTCAGGAAAAGAAAGGTATTCGGGCTTTTCCTCAGTTCCGGGGTGACCGGAAGCCCCGATGGTACGATGGACAGGATAAATGCCGTAGCGAGGATACTCAGATATAAACACGCGTTCAAAGGGTATATACATCTTAAGATAATACCCGGCGCCTCCGAGGCGGCTATCGAGGATTCTTTTTCACTGGCCAGCGCCGTATCTCTGAACATCGAAACACCGGGCAAGACCCGCTTTACCCTCCTATCGGGCCAAAAGGATTACATGAAGGACATTATCGGGCCGATGAAATTCATGTCCAGGCTGAAGGAGCAAGGCGGCCGGAACCAAAAGGTGAAATGCACCACACAGTTCATTGTTGGCGCATCAGATGAGACGGACTCAGAGATAATAGAATACATGTCCAGCATATACCATAAGCTCAGGTTCAACCGCGTATATTTTTCGGCATACCAGAAAGGCCTTGGCCGTCCATCGATTCCCGGCGAGAAAAAAAAATTATCAGAGCCGGACAATATATTTGCGCGGGAGCACCGGCTGTATCAGGCCGATTTTCTTATGCGCAGGTACGGCTTCGGTAAACAGGATATTCCCGTAGATAATAATGGGAACCTGATGCTGGACAAGGACCCAAAAGAACTTTGGGCATCGACGCACCCTGAGTTCTATCCGGTCCGGATCAATTCATCCGGCAGGGAATCCCTTCTGAGAGTGCCGGGGCTGGGCCCCCAGACGGTGATGAAGATAATCAGGCAGCGCAGGGAAGGAAAGATAATGCGCCTTGAGGAATTGGGGCTTAAAGGGAAAAGACTCGAAAAAACAAGACAGTACGCGATCTGCGAATGAACGGTTAACTGGAACCTGTTGCGAAAGAAATTCAGCCGTTTGCCATATTCCTCTCGTTCGTCATTCCCGCATGTCTTAGGCGCCCGATTTTATCCGTAAAAAGATCAAGTCTGGCCAGCGCCGTTGCCTTTAATTTTAAAATAAAAAAAGTCACTGGATTCCCG
>JAKAEG010000226.1 GCA_021819985.1 Nitrospirota bacterium
AAATTTCTCCGCTCCCGCGCGGCCGGCCTCTATCACCTTCAGCCCTTTATTGATACTCGCGTATTGGGACATACCGGCTTCGAAGGCGCTGATGATCTCGGGCTCTTCAAGAGAGATCAGGCTCTCCTGGGCCTCTATAATGGTGGTCCTGGTCCCAACGGCTGAAAAGAAATGTGCATATTCCACGGCGACATAGCCGCCGCCTATTATTATCATGCTCTCCGGAGGTTTTTGAAGCTCAAGCACGGACTCATTTGTGAGGTAACCTGTCTCTTCCATTCCTTGAATAGGGGGTATAAACGGCCGTGAGCCTGAACCTACAAAGACTTTTTCCGCTTTTATCCGCTGCCCTTCATATTCCCCCGTCAGTTCCAATACGCGGGGAGCGATGAAATGCGCGGAAACGTGATAGTAGTCCAGGTTTTTGGATTTATCTATTTCTTCTTTCAGAAAATTTCTTCCGTGATTTCTGGCCTTGTTCATCCTTGCCATAATGGAGGGGAAATCGATATGCTCCACCCGCGCCCCGATCCCCAATGTAGCGGACTCCCCTATCTCTCTTATTATGTCGGCCGGGTATATGAGTGTTTTTGAGGGCACGCACCCCAGGTTCAGGCATGTGCCGCCCAGGTAGTCTTTAGCCACAAGGGCCACTTTAAGGCCGGCCTCAAGCGCCTTGAAAACGATATTCGTGCCGGTGCCCGCGCCTATTACAAGGATGTCATATTCTTTCACGTTTCCCCTCGCCATATGTTCAGCTCCTTGATGACGACCCGTTTTCTAAAAAAATCATATCACAATCTTTCCCACTAAAATTGTGAAAGTTTTCTTTTTTCGTCATTGACCCGAAAATACCCCCTCACCATAACCCTCTCCCCCAAGGGGCGAGGGGATAAGGGGCGGGTGAAAATTTTCATGCCCAATGTGAGCCAATAGCTCTGTCGATTCCCGACTAAGGCACTCGGGAATGACATCTTTAATCCACAAAAATAGCTGAATGGTTTTTGTGCATGGTATTATGAAAACTTGCTGCTGTAATCCTGCTCAAAAACATAAAAAATTGGGAGATCCTCTGGATTAAAAATGAGCCATAATTCAACCTCTTCAGGGAAACCAGGCCGCACCGGCTTCAGGGTGCTCGGGGCGATAAGTTTTTCGCATTTTTTAAACGACACCATGCAGTCCTTGATACTTTCCATTTATCCACTCTTGAAAGGGAAGTTTAACCTGAGCTTTGCGCAGATAGGCCTGATAACCCTCAGCTATCAGCTCACCGCGTCTCTTCTTCAGCCCATCGTCGGGCTCTACACGGACCACCATCCAAAGCCCTATTCGCTTGCCTTCGGTATGGGGTGCACGCTTATAGGCCTTCTGACGCTGGGCATTGCTCCCAACTACGGCATGCTGCTTTTCGCTGCCGCATTGGTTGGCACCGGCTCTTCTGTTTTTCATCCGGAGTCCTCGCGGGTGGCCCGGATGGCGTCTGGCGGACAGCACGGGTTGGCGCAATCTCTCTTTCAGGTGGGCGGAAATTTCGGGACCGCCATGGGCCCCCTGATGGCGGCATGGATAGTGCTTCCGCACGGTCAGGGCAGTGTGGCCTGGTTCTCATTGGCGGCTTTTCTGGCAATCGCCGTTTTGCTTCGGGTAGGGGGATGGTATAAACGCAATCTGGCCCTTGCGGTCCATAAAGCCGTTCATAAAGGCCTGCACCCGGAACTGCCGCCAAAAAAGGTTGTCTTGTCCATAGTTATCCTGCTCATACTGGTCTTCTCGAAATATTTCTATCTGGCCAGTATCAGCAGCTATTTCATTTTTTATCTTATGCACAAGTTTCACCTTTCGGTAAGGTCCGCGCAGGTGCACCTGTTTTTGTTCCTGTTTGCGGTTGCCGCGGGAACTTTCCTTGGCGGCCCCATAGGCGACCGCATCGGCAGAAAACGAGTCATCTGGATATCCATTCTGGGGGCGGCGCCCTTCGCCCTGTTGATGCCTTACGCGAACCTCACCTGGACGGGTATTCTCGCTTTCATAATCGGGTTTATTCTGGCGTCCGCATTTTCGGCTATCATTGTTTTCGCCCAGGAACTCATTCCGGGCAAGGTAGGCACCATCTCCGGGTTCTTTTTTGGCTTCGCTTTCGGGATGGGAGGCATAGGGGCAGCGGTGCTGGGCAGACTTGCGGACCGGCACGGCATAGTATTTGTCTATCAGATATGCTCGTACCTGCCGCTATTGGGCATTTTGACCGCTTTTCTGCCGGACCTGAGACGCGGCATCCGCCGGAAGGAAAGCTAGGGCAGGTCCATTATCAATTTGACATGCACTCGCCCGGAAACCGATAATTGAATATGGCACCTGTCAGGCGATTCAACTCCTTCGGGGAGTATACGAAAAACAAATTCGACGGAAGAAAGCTCCAGAAGGTAAACATAGACGCGGGGTTTACCTGCCCCAATCGCGACGGGACCCTTGGATACGGAGGCTGTATCTATTGCAACAACGACAGCTTCAGGCCGGGCTCCTGCCGGGCCGTACTACCGGTCTCAAAACAGGTGGCAACCGGCATCGAATACCTGGGCCACCGGTACAAAGCGGGCCTTTTCCTTGCCTATTTTCAGCCCTTTACCAATACATACGCGCCTGTTGAGGAGCTTGAAAAACTTTATCTTGAGGCCCTGGCGCATCCGCTTGTCGCGGGCCTTGCGATAGGCACGAGACCCGACTGCGTGGATGAGCATAAGATCGCATTGCTTGAACGCCTGGCCAGGACACATTTCATACTGGTTGAATACGGGCTTCAGTCCGTTTATGAAAAATCTCTCCGCTTTATACAACGCGGGCATGGTTTTGACGCCTTCCTCAACGCGGTGGCGCTGACAGCCGGAAGAGGCATCCACATAGGCGCGCACATCATAGCGGGCATCCCCACCGAGAGCCGGGAGGAGACCCTGCTTATGGCCGAAAAGCTGTCGGAACTGGATATCGGCTTTTTGAAACTGCATCAGCTACAGGTGGTTAAAGGAACAAAGCTTGAGCGAGACTATGAGGCTGACCCGTTTCCTGTCTTTGGATATGAGGAGTACATCGATTTCGCCGTCGATTTCCTTGAGCGGCTCCGGCCGGACATCGTGATTCAGAGGCTCTTTGCAACGGCCCCGGATGACCTCCTCATCGCTCCCAAGTGGGGCTGGGACAGGCACCGCATTTTAAGGGATATCGAAACAAGGCTTGCCGAAAGAGATACTTACCAGGGCAAAAAAGCAAAAAAAGACGAAGCAGCGGATAATCTTACGCAGAAGTAGGCAGGCTGGCGATTCCCTGAAGACTTCATATTTCAGAATATTTATTCATGTGTTACCCATCTTTGAGCAAAATTACAACCATCTCCGCACTCGCTCCTTATATCGTTTCGGCTTTCTGGCCGGAATTCCGTTTTAATTCTGCCTCACTGCGTTACGCCGCCCTCCCATATTCAAGGTCAGGACGCATCTTTTGGAGACGCCCTGAGCCCGGAAGCCATGCTTTTCAGGTGTCCCAGGAAAAGCTTTAAAACGCCGGGGATAGTCCTTTTTTTATTGGCCAGCACATAAAAATTCTGGCGCATTTTCAAGCCCTTTATTTTTATTTCCCTGAGATGACCTTTCTCCAGTTCCTGAGAAACGCAAAAGCGCGGCACCACGCCCGCCCCGAGCCCGGCCCGGATGGCCTCCAGCACCGCAAAATTCGAATTGAAAGAAGCCGTTACGTTGAGCTTGCCGGGAGGGACCCCTTTGTTAATTAAATACCCGTCGGCCGCCAGTTTTGTGCCCGAACCCTCCTGCCTGACAACCAGGGGCAGCCTGTAAAGTTCCTCGGGGGAGATCATCTCCGCCGGCCCCATACCTTCGGCGCAGACCAGCACAAGCTCGTCATTTGCAATGCAGGTGAAATCAAGGGATTTGCGTTCCATGACGGCGTCTACAATGCCAGCCGGAAGTTCGAGGTCCATGACCATGCTTGTTATGGACCTCGAGTCCCCTACAACAAACCTGAACGTGACCTCCGGGTAGAGTGATTTGAAACTCGCGGCCGCTTGCGGCACCAGGAAAGAACCCGCCGCCGAACTGGCGCCCAACAGCAGTTCTCCCGAAGGCTCGGACCTGTCCAGCCGTATGTCCGATTTGATCGCATCCAGTTTTTTAATAAGCTCGACAGCCCTGGGATACAGGGCGGTGGATTCCTCAGTGGGCGCGATGCTCCTGCCCAGCCGGTCGAACAGTTTAAGGTCGAGGGTCTCTTCGAGGGTCTTGATATGATCACTGATCGTGGGCTGGCTGACAAAGAGTTCACGCGACGCCTTTGAAAAACTCCGGTTTTTGTAAACGGAACAGAAAGCCCTGAGTTGATGAATGTCCATACCGAATCCCCCTTCCGGACCGGGCCGGGTAATGCGAAATTTAGCGCAACCACAAGTTGTAAAATTGATTATACATATTCCAAAATCCGATTGCAATGTTTTTTATTTTTAATTTTTAAGTTAACCCGGGTTGCTGCCTGAAGTCTGTTTTCCAGAAAGAGTTTGACTAGACGGACATGAGCCGATCCATGATTTCCTTTAGCGAAAGGCCGGTTTTTTTGGCTATTTTCAGGCAATCCTCATATTCAGGGGCCTTCGATTCCCTATCTCCGCGGAAAGCCGTCTTGAACCTGACCGGGCCGAATTCCGTCTCAAGAGTTCCGGCCCTCCTTTCGATCGTGCTTCTGCCTACCGGGTAAAACCTGACACCAAGGGTTGTAGTCTCCCTGAATATGGTTTCTTTCAGGAGGGCGGCGTTTTTAAACTCGCAAAGGACTGACAGTTTGATGGCCGGGCGGCCTTTTTTCATGATGATGGGGGTAAGAAAGGCGTCCAGGGCCCCGGCTTTCAGGAGTTTTTCAAGAAGATATCCGTATATCTGCGGGTTCATATCGTCTATATTGGTTTCGATGACAAGCAGGTCCGTATTTTCCGCTTCTTTATCTTTTTGCTCAGAATAAGCCTCTCCGATAAAGACCCTGAGGACGTTTGGGAACGCCGCAGGGTCCTTTTCACCCGCCCCGGCGCCGCTTTTTTCAAGGCGCATGGAGGGCATGGGGCCAAAACTTTTTGAAAGCCCCTTCATGAGCGCCGCTCCCGTGGGAGTAGTGAGTTCGAACGCTGAAATATCCTGAGAGCTGCCGGAGCTGCCGTAAACCGGCGCTCCCTCAAGCAGCAGGGCGGTAGCCGGGGCCGGGACGCCGAATCTGCCATGGAGCGTCCGCACCGTTCCGCCGCCAAGGTTTACAGCGGAGGAATAGACCGCCTCCACATTTAAAAGCTCAAGACATATGAGCGAGCCCATTACATCGATGATAGTGTCCGCGCTTCCAAGCTCGTGAAGGTGGACTTCCTCGATTTTTTGTAGCCCATGGACTGTCGCTTCGGCCTCAAAAAGGCCCCTGATAATTGCCAGACCGTTTTTTTTCAGCCCTTCGGAAAGGGCGCTGTTTTTTATGGTCCCGGACATCGCCTCCCACCCAAATGGAGGTCTTTTT